>JAJZKS010000201.1 GCA_021850835.1 Thermoplasmata archaeon | reverse complement strand
TCTGCACTGATGTTCCACCTATGGCAAGCGCAGCCCCAACTATTACAGCTGCAAGAATTTCTGGTTCTCTCACCAGTACGATTATTTCATACTGTGTTGTAGTGTAGCCCGCAGTTATGAAACTTCCAAAAAATGGGATCTGCCTGAGGTAGATATTGGAAATGCTTGATACAGGGATATAAACAGAACCTAAAAAAGTGGAATAAATAATGGAAATAATGAGAAAGACCAACAGGAATCCTGCCTTGGTGAAAAAAAGGGAAAATTTCCAGTGTCTTTTCTCAGTAATTTCCGCATCCACCATTAAGAATTTACCCCCGTTTCAGGGTTTTGCTTGATGTCAAGGTGCGTATAATTATTGAAATTTGCCACTTCGGCAAGATTTACATTGTTTGGATAGAATTGTTGAGCTAGCCAGTATATGGAGTATATTATCCTGAAGTTCGGGTCGGTGAAGAATGTATCATTTGCAACATCAACCACCCTGCCATTTATGGTTGCGTTAAGCCCCGGAATGGTTTGGTTCAGGGTAGATTCGTTCACATACTGGTCCAACAGGACATATTCAGGAGATGCATTTATGACGAAGGAGCTTGTCACAGCCGGATAGCCGCTAATACTTACGACATTATGCAGATGGGCAATATTCATCTCGTCATTCACAAAACTCCCCGGCCCAACTGTATAAATTCCGCCTGATGCCGGGTAGAGATAATAAAACACGCTCTTTTCAGCCCCTGAAGAAATGTTGCTCAGGTCTCTTGACAGGTTGTAGAGGTTCGCATTCATCCAGCTGTTTATAATGCCAGCATTGTCAGATGTACCAGTCAGGTAGCCCAAAATGGTGTTCTGGCTCTCAATCTGGGAAATGTTCCCGGGATTCAGTACCAGATATGGTATGTGAAGCACATTAACAAGCTGGTTCAATTGCTGGTTGCTGAAAGTGCCAGTGGTATCTATAACCAGATCGGGAGTCAGGTTTGTAATAGACTCTATGGGAAAGCTACCAACCTGTACATTGAACACTGTTACATTCTTTGTTGGAGAAGGGTATGTTGAGTATTGGTCCACTCCAACCACGTCAGAATATGCATGCAATGCATAGAGAGTGGCAGTAACAGACGGGATCATCGTAACGATTCTGGAAAGAGCACCGTTAAGGTTCCATGTTCCTTTTCCAGATGGCACATATGCATATCCCCCGACACTGGAAAGGTTGAAAGTCACAATAGTTCCATTGGACTCTGTTACTTTTACATTGTATACAGAAGTCAGGGCAGGGGTCTGGTTCTTGCTGTTTCCGCCATTATGTATATAATAGCTGTAACCTGCAGCAGAAGCTGCAATTATGGCCACAACTGCCATTACTGAGATTATTTTCAGGTTCTTATTCATTGATTTACACCTCTTTAGTGAAGTCTATTTCAATAAAGTGAAGTTTACTTCACTATATTAAGCTTGCTTACCTTCATCCAATGCTAATTTTGTTTGCCACTTCAAAAAATTTAATTAATTATTCAGAATCTGCAACTACAAGTTCGGGGAGCCGAAAAGGCTGAGAGGACCCGTATGGGTCGACCCTTGGAACCTGATCCAGGTAATGCTGGCGGAGGGAAGAAATGAAAAACTGTTCTTCATGTGATATAAACGGAATTGCCTTGCCATTGTCTTTCAAGATGGTTTTAGAAGGGAGGCTGCTTAAGTGAGAAACTCAAGGACAGCCCTTATTTCATCTACATTCAGCGGAATGTTTCTTTGGGGAATTCTAGCATCCATTGCCCCCCTTTCTCAGTCATGGCCCTTTGCTGCAAATGCAACTGGGATCTATACTGTATTGCTGGTCCTGACTGGACCCATTCTGGCACTATTAGGGAATGTGTCGATGGGATTTGTCTCTGACTGGATAGGGAGGAAGAAGGTCTTTATCCTGACCATGGCCATTTACATTGTTGGAATAATCATAATATCGTTTTCTCACAGCATTATTTCACTGCTTGCAGGCATCGCCCTCTCGGAATTTGGAATTGCCGGAGAGGAGATACCGACTATAGCATTGCTTGCAGAAGACACTCCAAGGAAAAAGATGAGTTCCCTCATCACAAATGGAATGAACTTCAGCAACATTGGGGGTGCTTTTATTGCAGGGATGCTGATCATAATATCTGTCAGCAATTCAAGCGTACTTGTACAGAGGCTTGCCATTTTCATCCCATCCCTGATTCTTGTGGGCATCATCGTGTATGCCAGGATGAGCCTGCCGGAATCATACAGGTGGCTCAATTCAAGGGGAAGGGAAGAAGAAGCGGAAAAGCAGGCAGATGACCTGGGCATCGATACCAGCCTCCAGGGAGAAAAGCCAGGCCGCCGCGTAAATCCTGCTATCAGTTATATGGTGCTTGGGTTCCTTGCCCTTTCACAGTACCTGACCTTCGGGCTAATGGTCTACATCGTACCATATTATGAGTTCACTGGGGTCATGGTAAGCTATCTCGTTTTCTTTGGGCTGCTGGGGTCTTCAATAGCCGGACCAATTGCCGCAAGGCTCATTTCCCGTGGAAGGAAAAATTATTCCATGTTTGCCTACACAGGAGGTTTTCTTACAGTTTTGATTATACTTGCTGTTGTCAATGAACTTCAGAATCTCTATGTTTTTGTTCCACTACTATTCCTGAACATGGCGTTTAGCGAATTTGCGTGGGCCTCAAGAACTACCCTTGAGCCTGAGCTGTTTCCCACAAAGAACAGGGGAAAGGCCATAGGCCTTGTGAGGCTAGTACCTATGATTGCCTACCCAGTAACCATATATCTCTTCGCCAACTTTACTCTGTACCAACAGATAATGACGAATGTAGCATTATGGGGAATTGGACTACTGGGTGCAGCGGTATGGTTCCTGGCAGGAGTGGAAACAAAGAACCTGGATCTTGACTTTCAGCTCAAGAATGCCTGAAGGAATTCCTCAAGAACCAAGCTCATTCTTGAGGCTCATTATCCTTTTTCTGCCTTTTTCAATGAATTCAGCCGAATCGGTGGCTATACCGTAATGGAGATCTCTGAAACCTTCAAGTTTCAGGTACAGTCTTGCCCTATCCATGAATCCATTTCCAGTATCATGGCCATAGAACCCCAGCACCTCCTCTGCATAAGGTTCTCCATAATCATAGATCAATTCAGTGAAGTCCAAAGCCGGATCCCCCATTCTGCAGTCCGCCCAGTCAACCACCCCTGAGATTTTCCTAAGGTCAGTTCGGTAAATTATATTCCAACCGCCAAAGTCTCCATGTATAAACCTTTCAGGAAATCGGCTTTCAGTGATGGATAGTACCGTCTTTTCCAGCAAAACTCTCGCATCGTCCAGTTCCTGTCCATGGAAAGACTTTTCAAGGGCTTTCCCGAATTTCTTCCCTATCTTTTCATAGGATTCAGCCCAAGTTTCATCAACATATTCTTTGAAAATGTCCCGGACAAGATCTGTCTGGATTCCATGTATCGATGTAAGAATATCCGCCAGTTGCCTCTGGATGGAAATGTACAGTTCATGTTCGGAAACTGAAGTAGGGTCAAAGTTGTTAGAATTGTTTCCCAGTGGTTTTCTGGTCATCATGGTTCCGGGAATGAACCTGTAAGCAAAAGCCTCTCTTGCAATTCCATCAGAAGTTGATACATATTCTGGTATTGCAACTGGGAGGTGGCATCTTATTGAATCTGTGATCCGAATCTCTTTACGGATGCCCCTCAGGCCGCTTCTTGTCTTTGGCAATTTAATAGTATACTCGCCGTTCAGGATGAAAATTCGGCTGTTCCAGCCTATATTGATCTCCTGAAGGGATTCGATTCCAACTCCAGGGAAAAGGGAATGGATAATTTCCGCGGTTTTCGAGTCCGGCAACACTATTCTTATGGTATGCAAACAGCCATTTAAATGAATTAGCTCTCAACTCACAGAGATAAAATCCAACAATATATCTTTGAAAATGTTTTATAGCAAGATACCTATTTCAAGAAGCCGGACTTGGCCGGGGAGTTAGGCGCTCCCTGTTACCCGAAG
>JAJZKS010000200.1 GCA_021850835.1 Thermoplasmata archaeon | reverse complement strand
GCAAAGTTTACTGCATTTGATGGATTATAATGTATACAACGGAGGAATCAAAGGTTGTTCTTTTGCACATTCATGCCCTTTCAAGACTGAAGAATGTGAAAATGAAAGACCAGAACTGACTGAGATCGAACCTGGTCACTATGTAGCCTGTTTCCATCCCGTCTAAGGCTTCTTCAAACATCTACCGAATATATTTTCATTTTTTCATTTTGCAGTCGTTATCTTACCACGTTATATCAGGAAAAGCCTAATTTTAGTGGCTCTGTGAATGAAAGTTTAAAATACATTAATCTGTTGTTTTTTGGATGAAAGTTACGAAATCTATTGTAGCCCTTTCGGCATTATCAATTGCATTTATTCTTCTGCTCACTTCTCTCGGTGCTGGCAATTCCGGTCTCCAATCTTCTTCGGCGGCGCTGCTTTCACAAAGTTCCGGAGCCACTATACCACTAGGCTACTCGTTTTACCACTATAATCCATCAAATGCAGTAAACTTTGCCAATCTGGTGGACTCAAAGTATTACCACCAGAAGTATTATCCATCGGGGATTAACCAATCTCAGCTGCAGAAGAACCTTGATTATTTCTATAATTCTGAGGACTGTGCACATTTCGTATCTGAAGCCCTTATTGCGGGGGGATTAACTGCACTTGCAACCAACCCTCCTGGGGACAATCTAGTTGGATATGATGGTGGAGCATTCGTTGGCAGCTACGGAATTGTTGGGGTCTACAGGCTTGTGGACTTCCTTGCTGGATACCACCTTCCTTTGTTCTCCACAAATTCCACAGTGGAATACACATTGGGCTATCAGCCCATACCAGCAAGTTACCAGGGCTCCCCGCTCGCTTCAATCTATTATGTAACAAATGATAGCATGTACCCGGCTTGGTTTCTCTCCCCTGGAGACATAGTTGCTGATGGCGGAGCAGGTGGAGGTCATGCCATGTTGTACATCGGTGGAGGTACCGTGGTGCAGACAGATCCGGCGGGAAAGTGGCAATATGCTCCAGGGCCTTATCTTGGAGACCCCAATATCAGTTTCTACGGAATGGATACATTGAACGGGCAGAACGTTTCATCCCTTTACATACACATGCCAACATTCAGTTCAGTGCACACTGTTGCAATCACAGTACTTTCAAACGGAAATCCAATTAAGGCTTCCACTCCGTTTTCTTTCACAACGACTCCAAAAGGTCACATGGTAACTCTTATCGGCTCATTTCCCGATGGAGTAGGAATAGGAAATTACACCTATTCATGGTATGATAATGGAAAACTCATTTCAAATAGCCAGGTACTTAAACTTATGCCCCAATCTGGTACAAACAATATAGTGCTTGACTCATCAGGATCTAACGGAACCGCAACTACTTCATTCACCTTTTACTCCGGATCAGTTCCCATAACAGCGTATTTGGCGTTTTTTGCGATTGGTGGCATCATAATTATTGCTGCTATTGGATCTATTGTTTTTCTCAAGTATACAAAGAAGAAATAGTGGGAATACAGCCCTATTTTTTAAAGGCTATTTTTCACTCTTCCAATTTTTTCAAAAATAGACATGAGCAGTTGCTTATATTCACTCTCCTGGAAGAGGTCATCCACTGATACAGAAGCTGAATGCCCATTGGCATGAATCATTTTCCCATCTCCAAGATACAATCCTACATGGCCTTTAAAAAACACAAGGTCCCCAGGCTTTGCTGAATCGAAGTCCGGGACGGTTTCCGTGAAGTCCCTCTGTTGGTCTGCATTTCTCGGGATCTCCTTTCCCACAAACCTGTAAAGTCTCTGTACCATGCCGGAACAGTCAAATCCGAAGTCTGAAGTACCGCCCCACAGGTAGGGAATCGTCAGGAACATCTTAGAAAGTTCTGTAACCTTGAAGTTGTAATCTGTTATTTTAACGAGCAGCTCTTCAGGCACATTGTATTTTTCCACATCATCGGTGGAAAGGTAGGAGCCGAATGGGAATTTCATGGTTCCCGCATCATAGTAGTGTTTCAACTTGTATTCCCTCATGTCGCCATCTGCAATGAGCCGCTTTTTAACATATCCTGCCAGTCCATCTCTACCCCTGATCCGTACAAATTCTCCATGTTCTGAAAGAATACTCACTTCCTCACCGTAAATCAGCTGAGAATCCCTTTCGCTTTCAAACTTGGGCTCAACACGAATGTCAGCTACACTGATGCCAATTATCTTCACGATCCTGCTAACTGGTACTATCATAAAAAATACTCGTTGCTTTAACCATTGAACGGCAGACAGGAGTGCAAGTTCGTTAAAATACAACTAAGTGTTTTCAATTACCATGCGACCTGGGATGCTTATACAATCCGGAATTCGAGGATATCCCGACCGGGAGTCCGCACTTAAGGCCCTGAAAAAATTGCTGCCTTATTCTATTGTCTTTTTCCGGGCAGATTTCACAACATCATCTGACCTGAAGGATCTAGTCCATGATGTGAACCACCTTTACAAGGTTGAGGAAGGCATAGAGCCCCCTGTCATTGCTGTGGACCAGGAGGGAGGGAATGTGGTAAGGATTCCATGGCTTGACTATAGCCCAAGCAACTACTTCCTCGGGAATTATGACAATCCTGAGTTCACAAGATACGTGGGGAACCTGACTGGATACCAGCTCTATGAATCTGGAATCAGATGGAACCTTGCCCCAGTGCTTGATATGCTCAACAGCTACAATCAGGTTATCCTTGAAAGAAGCTTCTCTGAGGACGTAGAAAAGGTTGCATTGCATGGTTCTTCCTTTGTGCATGGCCTTCAGGAGGCAGGAATCGCCGCAACTGCCAAACACTTCCCCGGGCATGGCGGCGTCCTTGAGGATTCTCACCTAGTGCTGCCAAGGGATACAAGGCACAGGGAAGCCATCCTCAATGAGGCCTATCCATTCAGGAAAGCAATTGAGGCAGGTGCAAAGACAGTAATGCTCTCTCATGTACTTTATGAGGCGCTTGACAACGATCTGCCTGCATCGCTTTCTGCGCCAATCCAGGAACTTCTCAGGAAAGAATTTCACTTTAACGGAATCATGCTCACCGATGCAGTGGACATGAAAGCGCTTTCCAATAATTATTCCCGGAAGGAAATTGTTGAGCACTCTGTGGGACAGCACACTGACCTTGTGGAAGCAGGAGACCTGGATCTTGGGTTAGAGCTTGCAGATTATGTAAAGAACGTTGATCCTGCAAAAGCTAAGGAAAAATACCAGAGGCTTAAGGGGATTCCACTTCAGAGGGAAATCAAGTTTGTCCCCCCTGCAGAGTTGCTGAAGAGCGTTGCTGTTTCCAATAATGCTGTGAGGAGAGACATCAGGATAGATCCCAGAAAGCACTTTTACCTTGTATTCCTGGACACACAACCTGAGAGCAAGGTATCGGAGTTGAAGAGTTCTGCTCAAGCTGTCAAGGAAAATCTCGAGAAGCTGAATCTTGATTTTGAATCGGTTTCACTTGAAGAACTTGAAAAGGCAAAGATGAAGAATTTCCAGGTTATATTTGTGGGAAGGAATGAGCATGTAAAAGACAGGATTCACAGGGTCAATGAAATATGCAGAAATGCGATCGCTGTATTCATATCAACAAGCATTTCAAAGGACCTGGGAGCTGTAGACCAAAATATTGGCTATATAGCCGCATACTCCTCAAAGGAAGAGAACCTGATGGGCTCAATTTACAGAGCCCTTGGCTTCTTCTAATCTTATTTTAACCCTGAAATAATTTTATCTTGCATATTTTTCCTTGAGGCCCACTCCAACACCGGGGATGTCTGGTCCGGTTACTTCGCCATCTTTCAATGTTATCCCGTCAGTGGCAATATCCTCAATGATGCTGCTGTATCCATCAAGATCACTGTACTTCACTGCAGATCTGGAAAGCGCAACAGCGAGTCCGGCAGTATTTGCGACCCTTGTTTCCACCATGCATCCAATCATGACAGGTGCTCTATAAGCCTCAGCAACGCTTGCCATCTTGATAGCTTCAGTTATCCCTCCTGATTTCATCAACTTGATGTTTATTCC
>JAJZKS010000199.1 GCA_021850835.1 Thermoplasmata archaeon | reverse complement strand
AGTTCAATCAATGCATCCCTTACGCTTTCCAGTTTATCCACAGTACAACATGCCTGTGAACCCGTTTCCAATGTACCTTTACAAAATGGCCTCTAAGGTGGATTTTGATGTTATCCACATTCATGATCCTTTCATGGGCTCAATAGGGTACAGGCTCGCCAGGGCAAAGAAGATTCCCGTGTTTGCGACTTTCCACACGGATTTCGTGAACATGAAGGAATCCCTGAAGATGCCCATGAAGGAGACGCTGTTCCGCATTTCCTGGAGATATAACTCCTACCTGTACAGAAGGTGTGACCTTGTTCTTGCCCCCAGCTCAAAGACACTGGATTACCTCCAGGAAACTGGCATCAGGAACTCCAGGGAGCTTCCTCTCTTCGTTGATACCTGGAAGTTCAATACCTGCAAGAGAACAATGGATCCGTTCATAGTACAGTACCTTGGCAGGATAACCCGAGACAAGGGAGTTTTCAGGGTCCTGGATGTTGCAGAGCAGCTACGCGGCGACAAGAGGTTCAGGTTTGTCATAGCCGGCACCGGCCCGGACACAGAGAACCTCCAGAAAGAGGCAAAGAATCGCAATCTTCTGGAAAATCTCGAATTCACCGGATATGTGGACGAGCCAAAGAAACTACAGCTTCTCTCAGACGCAAATCTTTTCATGTATCCTTCTGAAACAGATACATTCGGAATATCTGTGCTTGAAGCCCTTTCCTCAGGGCTACCATCAATGGTTCCCATCAATTTCCCCCTGATGCACTACGTGAACGGTGGTGAATCAGGACTTATACCTGTGGATTTCAGGGATCCGGAAAGCGTAAGGGATGCATTGATTGAACTCAGGGAAAATCACAGGAAGATGTCAGATCTCAACGAGGCAGCAAGAAGTTTTGCCACTGGCAAATTCAGCAAGGAACAGCACTGCAGGCAGCTTATTTCCATTTATGAGGAGTTCATTCCGGCCAGATTTCGCCCAGCCAGCATACCTCGCCTCATGACTCCTGTTCCATGACACCTATCTAACCAAAGAACGTTTTTGAACTAAGTTGCCTTCAGGATTTTCAACTGTCTAAGAATCAGTAAAAATTGCACATGGAGGAGAAGGAATCGGAAACAGAAGAACAGGAAGGGGACCAGCAGCGGAGCCAGAGGCTTACTCTGATCTATTCAGCCATTATCCTGGTTATTGCTGCAATTTCCGCACGCTCTGTCAACAACATGGTTGTCACTACCCTGCCATTCCTTGCTAAATACAACTTCAGCTATGGAAATGTTGAAGTCGGGTTCATCTCCGCGGTCATCTATGGTTCAACATTCCTTGTAACCACTTTCGTCAACCCCATGCTGAGGGCACCAGTAAGAAGGAAGGTCTTCATGGCTTCCAACGCCGCAATACCTTTGACAATGCTCCTTTTCTACTTCTCCAATCCCGTGTCGCTCTGGCCCATTGCTGTGGCATCAGGCGTTGCAACCGGTTTCCTTTTTCCAAATATAATCACTTCCGCCTCGCTCCACAGGGACCACATGATGCAGATGAGACTGCTTGCAATATATTCTGTAAGCCTCAGTGCCAGCCTTGTCATCGGGCCATCGCTGGAAACCTGGCTCCTGACATTCCTGACATACAAGCAGATTTTCCTTCCTTTCCTCGGCCTGTCCATTATTGGACTAGGGGTATCCCCGTTCGTGAAATTCCCAAAGGTGCAGAGGGAGATAAAAGGGGGGAAAGCGGCCCTGGGAAACAGGGGGCTTATTACATCGCTCATTTCAATAACAATCTACAACGTTCCTTTTGCTGCAGTCATATCTTTCCTGGTAATTTTTGCAGTTGAAAGTTACCATGTGTCAAGCAGCACCGCTTACTCAGTGTTCATATTTTTCTTTGCCACTTCAATGTTGACAAGGCTCGCAATGGCCATCAGGCCGTTCAGGGCACTTTTCGGCCCGTTGATTTTCTCCGCCGCCATTACCATAGGCTCCCTCTTCGTTCTGCCCTTCATTCCGTCATTCTCTGTATTCGTGATCCTCATGGCTGTCCTTGGAATTCCGCATGGATCAATATTCCCCATATCATCCATGTTAATTGCAAGGGGCACAAAGCCTGAGGAGAGAAGCGTTGCCAACTCATATTTCATGGCATACAACAATGTGCTTTCCATGATTGTGCCAGTAATATTCGGTTTCATGAGCCTTCACTTAGGATTCCCAGACAGCTTCGCCCTTCTTGGGGGAATAGCGCTCATATCAACCGCAGCAATGGCAATGCTTTACGGAAAATACAGGGACATTTTCACAAGATAGGCCCGGAACACTTCAATTCAGGGAACTGGTGATTGCAGGAATCAATAGATGCCCAGTTAGGGAGAACACGCTTATTCCATTGCAGGATCATTAAAGGATGATTACCAGGGAGATGGTGGAATCCATTGGCATATCATATCCTGCCAGGTTCAGGATAGACCTCCTCAAGGATCCTTTTCCATGGTTTCTTCTCTCCGTTCTATTCGGCGCAAGGATTCCGGAAACCATTGCTGTCAGGACTTTTTACATGCTCAAACTTGAAGGCTTGCTCTCCCCGGAGTCCTTAATAGGGCGAGGCTGGGAAGGCCTGGTGAGTGTACTGGATTCGGGAGGATATACAAGATACGATTTCAAGGCTGCAACCAAACTGCTTGAATTATCTGGTAGCATAATCTCCCAAGGTTCGTTAAACAGCATCAACGAAAAATCCAATTCTGATGATCTGGCAAGTAACCTGAAGTCACTTGCAAAAGGCATAGGGGACGTTACTGTTGGAATATTTCTCAGGGAGATGGTAGGCATCTGGGAAAACGCGGCTCCACTGCCTTCTCCGCTTGTAAAGGCAGCAACCCGAATGCTTGGAATCGATCCTCTTTCCCTTGCAAAAGAAATAGGTGTATCTTACGGCATGATGGAGTCGTTTCTCGTGAACGTGGGAAGGAAATGCTTCAGGTCAAACTGCAAAAAATGCATATTTCCGGAAGAATGTGAAAAATTCCTGAAGGATAACAGGAATCCCGTCTCATACCACTGAAAGTGAATTTGGCACAGGCAATGGGCTTTATTTGTCCCAACCAATTTGCAGCGGCATTTATATCGACTTCAAAATGGCAGTATTTGTACCCAATCAAAAGGAATGTTGGGCAAATGCCAGTAATAATTGTGTTTTTCTATCATATCGGACAGCTGGTTAAGCGACCTGCATATTTCAGCAAAATCAACGGAAGCACTTCCGCCAAAATTCTTTCCCTCACTAATGAGTAGGCAGGAATAAATGCCACATACCAGTTAGAATAATGGAGTTGAAAATCTTATGACGACTCTTTCGACCACAAAGGCAATAGGAGGCATAGGTGCAATAATGGTTCTGCTGGTCCCTGTCCCAACCATTGGATGGATCCTTGGAATTGCAGGGCTTATAATGGTTCTCATCGCGATCAAGGGCATTTCAGACCTGCTGCAGGACAAGTCCATATTCAACAATATGCTCTATTCAGTGATATGTGAAATAGTGGCAATCGTGGTTCTGGGCGTGAGTGTGATATTTGCAATATACAGGCTCCTGGGGCTTGGGACTTTCACTGGTTCAGGATATATGCCCGGCCCCAATGTGACTGCAGGCGACTGGATTGCATTCGCTCTGGGATGGATTCCGTTCCTGCTGGCAATCTGGGTGCTCTTCATCATATCCGCTGTCTTCATCAGGATAAGCCTGTCAAAAATCGACAGCGGGCTTTCCATGAGATTGTTCGGAACCACGGGCCTCATATTCCTCATAGGCGCGGTAACCACCATCATAGCCATCGGGTTCCTGCTCATTCTTGTGGCAGAAATAATGCTTGCAATAGCATTCTTCTCCATATCAGAAACATCAGGGAAGCTTAAGGGGCCAATGACCACAACATAGGGGAAGCTGGGTTGCAGGTCTCAAGATTTCCAGCCTTTCCCTTAATTTTTTCTTATCCCGCATTTCGAGTCACAGCCAGTATGATCTTCAGATCACCAGCGGGAGAACCAAAACATGCTAAACATGAGAC
>JAJZKS010000198.1 GCA_021850835.1 Thermoplasmata archaeon | reverse complement strand
CCCCTGTTTTCCTGACATCCTCAAGAGGAAATCTTCCAAGGAAGAGCAGACAGACAGCGAAGGTGTAAGGAAGTTCATAGACCTTAATGAGTACAAGTTCCAGGAAGAAAAGGCAGACATTAGGTATGTTGCCAGGGTCGCTGAGATAAGGAAACTTGAGGACGTCAGGAAAATAGGCCAGTACATTTTTGAGGGGGACATCCTGCTTATTGATTGCTCTGCAGTTTCCGCAGAGGATTACACAATGAAGAGGATAACAGAGGAAGTAAGGCGGATGGTCCGTGACTCCAACGGCGATGTGGCCCTGGTTGGCAAGAGTTTCCTCATTGTAACGCCACCAGGCATCGCAATAGACAGGAACAGGATCAAGAACCTCTAGTAAGAGGGAAGCTTTGTTCTCTTCACGTCATCAGCCACTATCATCTCATTCATTTTCAGCTGGAACCTTACAAGCATTATTCCGCCGATGAGGACTGCAAGCGATGCGAGCAGGAATTCAATGCCGTATCCGAATGAGTATGCCACATAGCCGGAAACCACTCCGCTGCCTATCTGCCCAATGCCAAGGAAAGAGTTGTAGTAACCAATTGCCTTTCCCCTGTTTTCCGGGATTGCCAGTTTAGAGATGGATGTGACCCAGCTTATGCTTATGAAGCTCCAGAAGAATCCCATAAGTGTGTAGCTTAGGATTGCCAGGGGTATTGAGAACTGGAAACCTATGAGAAGGACAGCAAGGAATGTGCTGAAGCCAAGAATCCCAACTCTTGAGAACAGGGCAACTGACAGGGACTTGCTTACGCCAAGCCTGTTAATTGTGCGCCCGCTAATCCTGAAGGCCACTGCAGATGCAACGTTGTTCAGAAGGTACATTACGAAAACCTCTGTTTCGTTGGCATGGAGCACATTGAGCATGAATACGGGAAAAGGGATGAAGAAAAGCTGGAAACCAAACATAAGGAAGCACGTATAGAAAATGTAGGTTTTTGTCCTCTTGGCAAGCTTCTTCCCTACTTTTTTCACGCTCACGGTATGGATGACATTGGAAGGGAAATACCGGACCCTTTCCACAGTTCTTATGGAAAAGGTCTTTGAGAGTTTCGGGCTGTACCTGGGGATCCTTTTCTTCGGCTCCGGAAGGAGAACCCAGGCACTGACCCCGGCAAGCAGGTATATGAATGCAGATATGACGTAGAGTTCCGGAAGGAAGTGGGAATTTTCGTTGCCATATAGATTCAGCATGAGTGTTCCAATGCCAAGGCCTGCAACCAGCCCAATGTATGAGACAGTGTTGAAGTTGGACATAACATTGGGCCACCTCTTCTCAACGGTACTCTCCAGTATGAGCAGTGTGGCCACGGGAGTACTTGCCATGGCCAGAACCTGGAATATGATAAGGGTCAGGGCGTACATCCCAAGCGTGTTCACAATGAGGATAAGGAGCAGGGAAAGGAAAGAGCCGAAGAAACCGATGAGGAGGAATATCTTTCTCTTTCCAATGCTGTCGGAGAGGTTCCCCCAGAATATTAGGGCAGGAACTGAAGCAGCTGATGCTATGGATGAAATTGTCCCCACGTCTATAACGCTGGCGTGAAGGTAAATCACCACGAATAAAGGCAATAGCGGGGAAGTCAGGCCACTGGACACGTTGGAGAAGAGATAGCTCGCAAACCATGCATGTCCCCTTATTGCAGGAGCTTTCTGTTCTGCGCCGGTTACAGGTCCTTCCTCCATATCTGACATGCTGAGCCTACTTCAAGGGTCAGTTATTTTTCCCCTGTATTAATTTATTTTTGTGTGCGTATGTGTAAGAAACGTTGCGCAGGCTTGTATTTCCCAGTTAAACTTATAAGTGGATTGAAAATCCTCAGGGATGGCTGGAAATAGCTTATCCATAAACAAGAACAGCACAGCGCTTGTCCTGATCGATTTGCAGAAAGGAATCATTGGAAGGGACACAAGGCCTTACAAAGCAGTGGATGTACTTTCCAATGCGGTAAAGCTTGTGAGGAAATTCAGGGAAAACAAAATGCCCATTTTCTTTGTGCATGTTGACTTCAAGAATGCTGTGCCCCTCAGGGTGGAATCGGATTCTACAATGTCAGGGGGCAATCCCCCGGCGAACTGGGCCGAATTTGCTGACGAGTTGGGCGTAACACAGGATGATCTTGTTGTGACCAAGAGACAGTGGGGGGCATTTTATGGCACAGATCTTGAGCAGCAGCTAAGGAGAAGGAAAATTGACACAATCGTCCTTGGAGGAATTGCCACAACATACGGTGTGGAGAGCACAGGAAGATTAGCCTATGAACTGGGTTTCAGCCAGATCTTCGCAGAGGATGCCATGACAGACATGGCTGAAGAATCCCACAGGGTCTCGGTTGAGTATGTCCTGAAAAGAATGGGAAGGGTCAGGAAAACTGAGGAGATTCTCTCATCCTTCTGATCTCAACTTTCATTTTTTGAATAAAGCGAAACTGACATTACCCGCGTTGCCCATTCGCAATAATGGCGAAAGTAGTCAACAACATAAACATGGAACTTCATGAAAGCACCATCCATAAGGCGAAGGAAAACAACAATTCCATTCCCTCTGAGAAAATCATTGATGGCGTTTTCAACCTTTCTGGAAGCCCCCAATTCTCTGCGAAAGTGGGTTCCCAATATACAAAATTTGAACTGGGATGCGATGAGCCCAGTGTCCTGGGTGGCCCGGGAGTTCACCCTACCCCACTGACATACCTGCTCTTTGGAGTAATGGCCTGCTTCAGTTCATCACTTGCCGCACAGTGCGCCGAGGAAGGACTTGAGTTGAAGGATCTTAAGGTACGCGGAAAGCTCCTGTATGACCTTGGCCCGGCAGTTATTGAATCTGATGCTCCAATCATAAAGGGAATGAAACTGGAAGTCATCTCAACCAGCAATCTTGACAGGCAGATCAAGGAAGCCTGGAAGAAATGCCCCGCTGTGTATGCAATTCAGAATCCCATACCAACGGAGATAAACCAGGTAAAATCCTGATCCAACTCATTGAAGGGCTGAAACGCCTAATCAATTAAATAACCGGGGCACATGGTAAATCTGGGTTCTTTAGGAGCCCGGGAGATATTCTTTATGGCAGTTGAAAGAAGAGCAACAGTGAAATGGACTGGAGATCTAATTAGGGGAGCAGGAAACATACATTTCAGCTCCGGGGCAATAGCCGATTCACCCGTCACTTGGGCATCCAGAACAGAAGCGCCAGGAGGGAAAACAAGCCCGGAAGAGCTTCTTGCTGCAGCCCACGCATCATGCTTTTCAATGGCTCTTTCAGCAGGCCTGGCAAGGGCGAGAACCCCGCCAAAGGAACTGGACGTCACAGCAACCTGTATTCTTGACAAAGTGGGAGACGCTTTCAGGGTCACCGAAATGCACCTCGAAGTTGCAGGTAACGTCCCAGGAGCAACGGAGGAATCATTCAAGCAGCATGCGGAAGCAGCCGAAAAGGGATGCCCCATTTCAAATGCCCTTAAGGGAAATGTGAAGATAAGCCTGAAAGCCAGCCTTGTGAGGAATTAATTTTCAGGAATCATTTTAAATAGCACTCCTCTTATTTTTGATCTGTTGCTCATAAAAGTCAAAGTCATATTTGGTTCCGGGAAACCCCATATGGATGGGGATACCCTTGTAATACATACTTCTGAGAAGCCGGAAAAAGGAATGGCCAACCGGGATATAATCAGCCAGGTGGCCAGACTATATGGGGTCACCCAAACAAACGTGACTATAATCAGTGGCCTGAAATCCAGGAGAAAAGTTCTTCAACTGGCAGGCGTCGATGTGAAACCGTTTGAATGATAAATATGAAAGCGCCGGACAGATCCTTGTCTACGTGGATAACTGAATTATCCTTGGATATTTCAGGTATTCCAAGTCTACGCTGTCCGGCAAATAATAATCACCAGATCATACTTATGGATTAATCATAACAGATCATGGAGTTCCGCCTCTGCGAACATGTTAAGCAATTTACGGGAGCCCAGCTATAAAGGGCAGCAAATTTTTAGAAACTTAAAAATATTTTAATAAGCTTGGGA
>JAJZKS010000197.1 GCA_021850835.1 Thermoplasmata archaeon | reverse complement strand
TGGGACTTTTTATGTCGCATGGTTCCCAATTGTTTTCGCGCTTTTCATGGAATTCACAGTAGTCATGGCACTGTTCATGGCTTTTTATGGACCACCGAGGCGGTATGACTCGGCAATCAAGTCGGTTTCTGTAAATAATCAGGGCTTTGTCATAAACCATTATGAAAAGGTGAGATGGGACCATGTTACAAGCGTTAGCCTGAATGTTGTCAGGGCCAGGATCACTACAGGGGCAAGGTACAAGACAATTGATCTGGATCCTAGGGTGGCCGCAGAGATGCGCCCAACCAGCGGGGCAGGTTATGTGCCAGAACTCACAAGGACCATAAATTATGGTATCATTACGGTGTATAAAGCCTACAGCGACAAGCCGGCATTTCAGTTCAAGTGCAGGATACCGGTTTTCCGGCCTGAAAGGATCATTACAAGAATGAAGAGGATAGGCACTAGAAGCGGATCACCGGCGGCCTTCAATTGCCACATAAACCGGAAAAATGGCGGCAGCCATAATGCCCCTGCATGAACTTTGATCATGCCGGTCTGTGTAAGTGGTCCCATCCTACAACCTTTATGAAAATCTTATTAAGTTTAAGGCATTTTTATTCTATTGCATTTTTATAAAAGTTGCGCACCGGCATTAATCCTGGCGTTTCTGATCTGCCTCCCAGCCGCTGCTGCTATGGGCCATTACACTTCCAGCAATGTTGCTTCCGGGAGTAGCTCCTTTGAACCATTAAACTTGATGCAGTATGGGCAGCTGCCTCTGCATGGCATTGCAAAGGCACACGATCATGGAAATGTGGGCAACATCACTGTCATGGTGGGCCTCAATCTGAATAGCCAAAGTAAACTTGACGCACTGCTTCATGGCATTCAGGATCCCCATAGCCAACTATACCACAAATACCTGACAAAGGAAGAATTTACGTCAGAATTCTCGCCCGCCCTGGAAGAATATGACCGCGTAATTGCCTATTTCAATGCCTTTCCTGGAATACACCTGAAAACCTATTCTGACAGGCTATCCATCCGCCTCATAGGCAGCTCGGGCCAGATTTCGAAGGCGTTCAATTCTGGGATAAACCTGTATACAATAGGTGGCCACCAGTATTACCAGTTTGAGAAACCTTCGCTCCCATTGTGGCTTGCAAAGGACATCAGCTATGTATCGGGCCTTGCGAATTACAGCAGTGCCCGTTTCCTCGCTGGAGGGGGCACTCACTCAACGGCAGACCTAGGCTCTTTTTCCTTTTCCAACGGGTACCCCCGCCCGATTGGGAGCGGACTTGACGGTTCCACACAGTACATATGGGGATCCGACCTTCAGAAGGCGTATAATGCCACAGGGATCATCAATGAAACCAACCTCAGCAGCACTGTGATTGCGGACATATTCTGGACAAATGTGAACTATGCACCTTACAACCCGGCGGACGTAAACACATATTTCAATGAGACGCTCCCTCCATGGGAGAAGAAGCCAAGAGTCCATGGAGTGCCCCTCCAGGGTGCGAACCCTCCCGGGACAAACGCCAGGAACGATTCTGCAGATATTACACTTGAAAACACGCTTGATCTTGAAATGTTGGGGAGCCTTGCGCCAGGGGCATCCATTTATGACGTATACACACTTGGAAGCACTTTTACTCAGCTTGATTCTGCCATAGCATATATCCTCAACCCCGGAAATTCCAGTTCACCGCTGAATAATGTATCTGTTGTCTCCAATTCCTGGTATGCTGCAGACATGGAGCATACTCTCTGGAACCAATACATGGAGGAGGCAGCCGCAAGAGGCATAACAGTCGTGGCCTGCAGCGGAGATTCCGGCAACAACCCTACCAGTGAAAAGTTTGTTGGGACCGGGGCAACATCCCCTGGAACTGACGCAGGGAACAGTAGCGGTGTACTGTCCGTTGGAGGTGCAAACATCACCTTGAACTCTAATGCAGGGAGCTCAGGATTCCTTTCCATACAGGATTCCCAGGCATGGTATCTTGTTTCTGATACGGAAAACAACCCCACTCCCGTAGGGACAGAGGGTGGCATCAGCCAGTTCTACCCTGAGCCTTCATGGCAGCTGAACTCTATTGCAAACAGTGTTCTTCATGGGAAGGGAAGGGGGGTTCCTGACGTATCAGCAATTGCGAACAATGTCCTGGTTTTCATTACACTTGGGAATTACACCTATTATGATTCACCATATATCTACTACGCCTGGGGAACCAGCATCGCAGCTCCAGTGGTCTCAGGCATCATCGCATGTCTTGATGCCCATTTCGCCCAGGGTAACATGAGCAGATTGGGGTTCCTTAACCCGTTGCTGTACAACCTTTCCAACATACAGTATTCATACAGGAATGTGGGACAAAGCCATTTCCCTGGCTTCAGGGACCCGTTCTCCGGTGTGGTCAGGGGAAGCAACGCTGCGTATGTTGCCACAAAGGGATATGATCTTCTAACAGGTTTGGGCCAGATCAACGCTGGGAACCTTGCCTACGACATTTCCGGAAATTATTCGTACACATATTTTACGCCAAACGCTACTGATGGAGGAACGTTTGAAAATATGCTTCTATACAGGATTTTACCTATTTCTGCAGGAGTTGTAACTGCCTCATCCTTAGCAATAGCCTGGTTCAGGTATAGGAAAAAGTAGAAAACGTGATTGTGGGCTATTAACCCAGGCTGACGACCAAATTAACCAGATTTGTTTACTTAATGTAACACATGCATTTGGTTACCTTGCCTCCTCACTTTTTGGCGAAACATCTTTCGTCAAAGATTTGCTGAGCTGAAATGGACAATTATATCTTGTTTGATTTGGATTAGCCATGAACAGCATGAAGATAAGGCATTTTAAGAACACAAGCGGGGGATTCATCCTCATGCTAATTCTTGCGTCACTGCTTATTCTGACGCTGATTGGGTCGTTTTACATTGCATTCTTTCCCATGCTGTTTGCGTTTACGCTGTGGGCCACTTCGCTTATGGGAGTCCTGCTTTTCTTTGCCAGAATCTCGAGTGACCAGGACGTTCCCATTGAATTTATAAAGGTTGACCACACAGGCTTCATAATTGGCTATAAGGGAAAAATCCAATGGAGCATGGTCGCAGGAGTTAATCTTAGTGTATTCATTGCAACATTTACTTCCGGCCCAAGTTTCAGGCACCAGCAGCTGAATCCAGTGGCCACTGCCAGAATAAGGGCCATGAGCGGCGGCGGCTTCTTCCCTGAGTTAACCAGGAATGTACCCTATGGGGTCCTGACAGTATACACCTCCCTTAATGGGAAACCTGCAATTGAGTTTAGGTGCAGACTTCCCTTATTCCGGCCGGGGAGAGTCCTCAACAGGATAAGGAGAATTGGGCAAAAAAGCGGCACAATGGCCTCATTCAGCTTTAATGTCCACAAGACCGGGAAGAGTGAGGCAGAAATTTCAGACTGAGTTAAGCCATATCAAATTAAGCCTGGTTACTAAATGTTCCATTGCGGAGATTCAGGCTGGGCGTTTTTATTGTTTTCATAGGCCTCCTGGGGTGCGTCCTCCACCACCTCGGTTTTTTCCCCGCAGACACCGCAATAGTTGCACCGAACGATTGAATAAGGAACTTTAATGTAGAAACCCAGATCTTCCTTCCAGTGTACAGTCGTGAAATACTCAGTGAAATCACAACATGGTTTGACCACTGAGTATGTTTTCCCAAAAACACCATCTTTCCTGAACTTGACCTTCATTACAGGTTGAAAATAAGCATGTAAATGATTTTACCTTTTCGTTTGGTACAGATATAAAAGGAAATGCTGCTGTAAAAAGCGTACAAGGATGTTCACAATTATCAAAATTAAGAAATCTAAATTAAAAGCATTAAGCCTTCATAATTGAAAAAATTAAAAAACGCACATTTGAAGAATTAGATTTGCCAGATTCGTTTACCTTAGCATGGATTGTGAATTCGGTCTGTTAGTGACTGTGGACTTAATACCTCGCCGAAGCTCGGCACTTACATCCCAGTTCTATCAATCTCCTCTTTTAGGAGAGACCTAATAACGATGTCTATTTTCAGGGGCGACT
>JAJZKS010000008.1 GCA_021850835.1 Thermoplasmata archaeon | reverse complement strand
GGCAATTATCAGATATACTCCAGCAGACATTGAAGAATCTCCAGGATCAGAGAGTGAGCCTTGTGAACAGCGGAGCCTTTGACCAGCTAACCAGCATCGCATCAGTTATATCAAAGACGCAGGAGCTTCAGGGAGATATTCTGCATGCCACACAGGGATATTCAGGCATTTCACCTGCCATAAGAGTGGATGAGGGAACGCTGAACGCATTGTATGAAAGTGATCTGAAGTTCCTTGAGGTATGCCAGGGCATTAAGAATTCAAGCCTTTCTAGTGAATCCGGGCAGATTGGCTCAGATCTTTCAAGGCTGAATGGGGAGATTGATCTGGCCAGAACCTCCTGGCAGGAAAGGATTCTGAAAGTGCAGAACATACTTATTCAAAGCGGAGGCGAAAGCTAATGTTTGGAAAGAAATCAACAGGGATACCCTCATCCGGCGGAAGCCTGCTCGGTTCAACCACGGTAACATGGGAAAATCAATACAAGGCGGGCAACTCCATGTGGAAGGTTCCCAGGCTCATACGCCTAAATGACAACATTGTGGTAAGGGAAGACGAATCAGCGATTTTCATGAGGGATGGGAAGATCCTTTCTGTCTTTGAACAGGCCGGCAGATATGCACTGACAGACATCAATGCCCCAATAGTCGGGCCTCTCGTCAAGGCACTGTCCGGAGTCCAGCAGCAAGCCGAAGTCTACTACCTACAGAGAAGATACCTGGACGGGAAGTTTGGCAGCCAGGAACCCTACCAGTTTACTGATCCAACATTTGGGGTGGTAAATCTCAGGGTTTTCGGTGAATACAGGTGGAAAATATCTGACGTGAACATTTTCGTCAGCCAGTTTATTGGGACATTCAATTCGGATACCTCTGAAGACGTGGAGCAGAGACTCAGGGAACAGGTTGTCATCCTGGTATACAATGCTCTTGGAAAAATGAAGGAACAGGGACTCAAGGTTACAGACCTGCCATCTAACCTGACAACAATAGAGCAGGTTGTCATCACCACATCACAGGACCATTTCAGGCAGTTCGGCGTTGAAATAAACAAGATCCAGCAATTGAACATTTCACTTCCTGAAGAAGTTCAGAAAGCAGTGGATACCAGATCGGAAATGTCTGTGCTGGGAGTCAATTATATCCAGTACCAGGCTGGCCAGGCCATGGTTGATGCTTCGAAGAATTCATCTGGTGTGGCTGGAGTGGGAGCTGGACTTGGTGTTGGCCTTGGAGCAGGGGCAGGGATGGGATACGCCTTCTCGAACCAGCTTTCCGGCATGCAGCAACAGCAGGGAAGGAACTGCCCCAAGTGCGGAACCCTTGTTCCTCAGAACAGCAACTTCTGCCCCAGTTGTGGCTTCAATATGCAACAGCAACAGATCAAAACTGTCAAGTGCCCGAATTGCGGAACAGAAGTGCCTGAAGGTTCAAAGTTCTGCCCTAACTGCGGAAACACAATGGCTCAGAAGCAACCTCAAACCATTAAGTGCTCCAAATGCGGTAACGATGTTGAACAGGGAGTAAAATTCTGTCCAAACTGTGGAAACAAGATGTGATAAAATGTTCTGTGAAAAATGTGGATCAAATATACCGGATGATGCTGTTTTCTGCCCTAAATGCGGCGCTAAGCAGGAAATAAACGCGGCAAATGTAAATCAGCCAGCACAGCAGCAGACTAATAATGGAAAAGTGCTGGCAGGTTCAGGTGTCACGGAATTGAAATGTCCGGGCTGTGGTGCCCCGATTAAGCCACAGTTCGGCGAAATGGTCATTACCTGTGAATACTGTGGATCAAGCATATCTCTGGCAGATGCTGGCTGGAAGAGTATCGCCAAACACACAATGCTCCCATTATCCCTTGCAACCAAAGACCAGGCGGTTTCAGACCTGAAAGATAAAATGGACAGGGGGCTCCTGCACAGGCATCTGCAGGAGCAGTCAACTCTCCAGGAATTGAATCTCAGTTATGTGCCATTCTGGATTGTTCCGGTCTCTGCCAGAACGAACTATACTGCCGTCGATGCAGCAGCAGAGGTAGGTACCATAGCTGCAACAGCAGCAATAATGGGCCTTGCTGGAGGCGCCATGGGCGGAAGGGGCCGCGGAGGCATGGGATTAGGAATGGTAGAAGGGACAATGATGGGCGGAATGATGATGGGAGGAATGGGTGCAGGAAACACAATTAGAGCATACCAGCTCAATGGGAATTACAATTACCCTGTTGTGGGTGTCAAGGCACTTACCCAGTACCAGCCGAAAGATTATGCCTTTGACCTATCCAAGAGGGTAGATTTTGACACAGCTAAAATCCCAAAAGGTCTCAAGATACTCAATGGTGATATTGGGGAAGATTCATCAAAATACGAAGCCAAGACCAATGTGAGCCAGGTCCAGTCTTCAAAGGCCCATGCTCAGCATCATATGATCAGGAGCATTAACACTGAGACAGATGCAGGAGAACCTGAACTGTTGCACGCACCTATCTGGTTTGCAAGATATGAGCACAAAGCGAAGAATATTATCCTTGTCCTTGACGCAAGTTCAGGCGGCGTAATAAACAGTATTGGAATAGATTAGTGGAAGTGAAATCTCCCTCAATCTACCTTTATTGGTCTTCTTATGGTCAGGGCTTTACCAGTTAATGGAAAATGTTGATTGAAAATATGAAATGTCATAAGATGCCTGCCATATCTCATTTAAACATTTATCCAGCCTGATGCTGGTGCATGTATTACCACAGGATAGGAGTGAGCCCTGGAAAGGCACAGGAGGAAAGGATTGAAAGAAACCGCAGTGACATCAGGCCCCATGTGTTTTCCGGAAGGAACCGGAGTGTCCTCATATATCATGTTGGCATTGAATTGCTTCTGTACAATATGGTATCAGTGAAGGGTATCCCCGTCCTGGAAACGGAAGGAACTACAGGGCCTCAGATCTCCCGGAGGCAAACAAAAGGCTCTGGAGAGTCACTTGCTTCTTTGTGGACAAACAGTATAGGAGAAAGGGTGTTTCCAACTTCGTCCTGGATGAAATACTGAAGAGAATTTAATCACAGAGAGGGGGGATGTCGAGGCGATCCCGGTGATTAATTTCAAAGCGGTGAGCGTGTGGTTCGGCCTAATCTCCTTGTATAAGGTATGAGGTTTCCATCCTGTCGCCAAAATTGGGCGAAGTACATTCCTTGTAAGAAAGGAGATATAGTTCTTTCTGAAAGGTTTCAGAACCATCACACTAATAAAGGGCGGGTCAATATTAAACTGATATAGTTGAAAGCGAGCGATCTCTTTGTAAAGGCCCTAGACAATGAGGGTGTGGAGTTTATTTTTGGCCTGCCGGGAGAGGAGAATATCGATCTGTTGGACTCTTTGGGCGGATCAGGAATCAAGTTCATCACCACCAGGCATGAGCAGGGCGCTGCTTTCATGGCCGATGTATATGGCAGGTTAACTGGGAAGCCTGGGGTCTGCCTTTCCACTCTCGGTCCGGGCGCCTCCAACCTTGTTACAGGGGTGGCAAATGCACATCTTGACAAAGTTCCAGTTGTTGCCCTCACAGGACAGACTGCCAGAAACAAGCTCCATAAGGAATCTCATCAGAACGTTGACACCCTGAAATTATTCTCCGGCATCACAAAATACAATCAGGCAGTCATCCTGCCGGAGACAATTCCAGAAATCGTAAGGAAGTCTTTTGCCACATCCGTGAGGGAAACGCCAGGGGCATCGCATATACAACTGCCACAGGATGTTGCAGCTTCGGAAGTGGAGGAAATTCAGATGTTGCATATCCCCACAGAGAAAGTGCCTACTGTATCTCCAGTTCTCATAAAAGAGGCAGCTGAAGCAATCAATAAAGCGAAAAACCCAATTATACTGGCCGGAAACGGAGTCATTCGTTCCAAAGCATGGAAGGAGGTCAGCGATTTAGTCGACGCTACTAATGTTCCTATTGTAGGCACCTTTATGGCAAAGGGAATAGTGCCCTTCAACCACCCCAGAAACCTCTTCATTGTCGGCGGAAAACCGTACCCTCCCGGGATGAGGCCGCTCCACTCTTCAGACTTGGTTATAGCGATTGGATTTGATCTCGTGGAATATGACCCTGTCACCTGGAACGCAGACCGGTCCAGGCAGATCATCAATATCCACAGTTTCGCCGCGGAACTGGATGAGCATTTTCCTGTATCAGTGGACATGACTGGGGATATAGCCCTGGCCATCAGGGAACTTGCACCACTAGTGAATAAGAGAAAGGATACTACTGTTCACGATGAAATCAGGGATAGAAGATTAAGAGAAATGACGGAGATCAAGGACAAATCCCAAGTTATGCCCAAAGCGGTGATGAAGGCACTTACCAGGGATCTACCGGAAAATACCGTTCTAATATCTGATGTTGGCCTCCACAAGGTTTGGGTCTCCAGATGGTATCATCCCTCAAAAGCGGGAAAAACAATCATTTTCAATGGCTTTGCCTCCATGGGCGGATCGCTGCCGGGGGCAATCGCTGCAAAACTCGCGTGCCCGCAGGATACAGTGGTATCAGTATGTGGAGACGGTGGGTTCATGATGAATGTTCAGGAACTTGAAACTGCCACAAGGCTTGGCCTGAAATTTGCAGTGGTCTTATTCAATGACGGGAAATTCAGCTTGATTGAGAAGGAACAGATTGACAATGGCTTTAAACCGTCCCATATTTCTTTTAAAAATCCCGACTTCGGGTTGCTGGCCAAAAGTTTTGGCATTCATCATGAACATTGCTCCAGTGAGGAGGAATTTGATTCTGCCCTGCAGGGTTTCCTGGAGGATGAAAAGCTTACCCTAATTGAAGTTAAGCTATGAGATGAAACATTCCTTTTTATAAATGTTCTAAACTGCATTGCTGGCAGGCTAACCTTAATAATCCATTACTCATAGCCCAGATTAGGCCAATGACATTCGACTATGATGCAATAGTGATAGGTGCTGGAACAGGAGGACTTGCTGCCGGCATAGCCCTGAAGCAGGGCGGAAAAAAGTACTTGATTCTTGACAAGAAAGAAGAAATAGGGGTTCCAGTAAGATCAACCGGAGCAGTTTCCATGGAATGGGTCAAGAAGATAGGCATGCCTACTGATCCCAATATCGTCAGGTCTTTGATCAAATCTATCTGGTTCAGGACGGACACAGGAAAGAATATCTCCCTAAAGTATGAACATCCTGTGGGCCTGGTTTACGATTTTACAACTTACGAGAAATTTCTTTCAAAAGAGATGGCGGGTGACCTAGATATACGGATGAAGACAAGGGTCACATCAGTTGAAGGCAACGAAGTCACCACCGATGGGGAAACACTCACTGCAAAGCATATTGTGATGGCGGCTGGCCCCCAGTCAACGTTTGGCGAAAAACTTTCGAGAGACAATGTACTTGTTGCATACGAGGAAGTGAGGGAACTTCCCAAAAGGGAAGATTACGAGATGATTCTCTGGTTCAGCGACAAAGCTCCTGGTGGATATTTCTGGGATTTTGCAGACACTGACAGTACACGAAAGATCGGAGTTTGCTATTACCCGAAGACTCAAGCAAAACCAAAAGATGTTCTTTCCGAATTTACAAAAAATTTCCCTGAAGTGGATGGCAAGCTGGTCAGCACAATAGCCCACCAGATACCACTGGGGGCTCCGCTCGAAACCGTAGTCAGGGAAAATCGCCTTTATGTTGGCGACATGGTCAATGCTGTCCTGAACACAACTGCAGGTGGCTTGCAGGGCGCATTCTGGAGTGGAATGGCAGCAGGCAGGGCAATAGTCAATGATAATCCATCCCTATACCAGGGTACCTGGGATAGTGATATCAGGCCCTGGCTAATGAAACACCACGAACTTCACAGGCGCATGAATAAAAACGGTGCAAAATCCATTGGCAGGTTGATGACCATGGCAAAGTTCATGCCAAAGTCAATGCAGAAAAAAGTATTCGGCGGCCTTTAATCTTTTTTAATCCGCATCACGCGATTCCAAGTGTGGAATCGGTGATCCTAATGGAATCTTCTTTTGAGGTATCGCCTGTCATTGCCCTGATGGCATCCACATTTTCAGGGACAACAATGCTCTCCTGGTGGACTGCCTGAATGTAGGAAAGTGTACCACTGTTGACGTGTGCGCTGTCTTTCCAAATGGCGAGCTCGAACAGGTCCGATCTTTCCCTTCCTATTTCCCTGGCAAAATCCATGATTTGCGCCGTGGACTTGTATCCGTCCTTTGAGTTGAAAAGCTTTATCCTTTTGTATTTTTCCCATAGATCAAGGACTTCTTTGGCGGATGCCTGCTTTGCCAGATCCACAAGCACAACATGGGTGTGCATCAGTGTTGTTGGGACCTTCAATGCCATGGAATCTATGTTCAGGTCCCTGATTATGGTCTTTGCGTCAATGGCATGATGTGAAGGGAATGAAAAGCTAGGCTCTATGGCATTCATTGGTCCCTTTTTGTGGTCATTTGGATCCGTACCCCTCCGCACAAGAGTTGCATTGACTTTCTTTATACCGAGTTCGCTGTAAATAGGGTAAAGGCTCCTCATAAGTGCTGTGGTGTTGCATGATACAACTCTTACAAAGGTCTTACCTCGTGCCTCGTCATAATTGGCATATGCATTGAAACTGACATCGGCCACAGTCTCTTTTTCTCCGCCCTGAAAGACCGCCCTAACATTATGCTTCCTGTAAAGCGCCTTATTCTGGTCCCCCATACCTTCCGGGGTGGCATCAATTACAATATCGCAGCCATTGAGCAAATCCTTTACTGTACCGTGGACCTTGATACCGCTTTCATCGAAGGTTTTCAGGCCACTATCATCAGAAACGTAGAGCTTGTGTTTCTGTGCAGCTATTCTAGACAGGTAATCAGGTGTTCTTTTCACTACACCCACAATCTGCATGTCTTTCTGCTTTGAAACAGCGTCTGCCACCCTTTTCCCTATGGTTCCGTATCCGTTAATGGCCACTTTAATCATGTAGAACGTTTGTTAAATCGTACGGGAAGAAATATTACTTTCCATTGAACCGTAAAAAGAAAACTCTGAGGTGCCACCCCGAGTTATGTAGTAGCCTTAGCTTCTGATTCTAGAATATAAAAAAGAAGCATTCAATGATTCCCGTTCTTTCTAAGCCGCACTTAGGATTTCATAAGCAGGTATGCAGGAATCCTTCTTGAGGATCAATATGGTCTCATTGGAGCAGGAAATCAGCTGCAGTATGTTTATGCCCCTTGCATAAAGTTTGTGGGTTATCCTCATTATGAAGCCGGGGGTGGATTCAATTTCACCTGGCGAGTATATGTGGATCATGCTGACATGGCTATCCACACTGACCTCTTCGCTCTCCTGCGGGAGTTTCTGTTCCATCTCATCCACTATGTAAACCACGCTTCCTTCCAGAAATGTGGCAGAAATATATTTGAGGTGAAGCGGTTTCTTTGCATTTACTACGCTGACCTTGTCCTGCAAGGAAATCTTGCTTTTCCTCAGGAGTTCGTCTGCCTTGTTTTTTGCCCTGACCCCTATTTTCCTGTCATTCATTCGAATAAGGGCTGCCCTCACGGAGATAGGATTCAATTGCCTGTTTTCTTCCGTTATGTTCTTGGACAGTTTGCTTATGTTCAGCAAGTTCTGTTCCAGTGCCATAAATATCTCAGGGTTTTCCCTTAAGTAAATTTGTACCGCTTCTTCCACGCTTTTAGGCCCAATTCCTTTTATTGCCACAAAAATGTGATAGGTTTTATCTAAATTAACATTGTCACATCAAAAATAACATAATTTATGTTAAAAGCGTACAAATTGATGCTTTTCTTTATATTAAATCCGCCCTGAAGGCGAAGCATGGAGAAAAAGGCACTTCTGCTTTACTCGGGCGGCTTAGACACTTCGGTTATGATAAGGTGGCTGCAGGAAAAGCTTGGGTACGAAGTTTCAACACTGACTCTCGATGTCGGTCAGGAGAAAAACAACCTTAAACAGATTGCTGACAAGGCCAGGCGCCTGGGTGCAGTCGAAACAATTACAAAAGATGTTACCAGCACATTTGCTGAAGACTACGTTTCACTCGGAATACTCGGAGATGCCCTTTATGAGGGCTCTTACCCGCTTTCAACAAGCCTGGCAAGGCCACTGATGGCAAAGGAGGCAGTTGATGTAGCCCACCTGCTGGATTGCGACACCATCGTCCATGGAAGCACGGGCAAGGGAAATGATCAGGTCAGGTTTGAGGTTTCCATCCGAGCTCTTGATGAGAGCCTGAAAGTCATAGCACCAGTGAGGGATATGAATATGAACAGGGATGAGGAGATTGAATACGCCAAAACACATGGGATTGAGATCCCATTTGGAGGGAAATATTCAGTCGATGAAAATCTCTGGGGCAGGTCAGTGGAAGGTTCTACCATAGAGCACATCTCTGAGCCGGTGCCTCAGGATGCATACCAGTGGGTAACATATCCGGAAAATGCAAAGGAAACCCCGGACATTGTCAGAATAGATTTCGAGCAGGGGCTCCCTGTCGCACTCAACGGGGTCTCTCTGTCCCTTCGTGACATAATCATTTCACTGAACACCATTGCAGGCTCAAATGGAATAGGATCAATTGAGGTGATAGAGAACAGGGTGGTCGGAATTAAAAGCCATGAATTCTACGAATGCCCCGCGGCAATAACTATACTCAAGGGCCACAAGTACCTTGAATCTGCAGTCCTAAACAAGAAGGAACTTAACCTCAAATCCTATATGGACAACCAGCTCTCTGAGTATATTTACTCCGGCCTCTGGTTTGATCCCGTGATGGACCATATCTGGGCAATGGAGAAGAGCCTGAATGAGCACGTCGGCGGGACAGTTAATCTCAAGCTGTACAAGGGGAGTGTAACACCAATGGGCATAGAGAGCAAGTCAGCAGTATATGACATTTCTCTCTCCAGCTATGGAAAGGGCCAGACATTCGATCAGGCAAAGTCACCAGGCTACATCTATGTTTTCGGGAATGAAACAGTTCTCACAAGGAAAGCCAGGTCCAGCATAAAGGAACAGCCAGAGATCCGGATTGAATAATCATGGCGAGAATTTGGGGAGGAGGTCTTTCAGATGATGATAACCCGCATCTGGAAGACCTGATGATAACAGAGGACAACGAAGTAGATTCATACCTGATCGGATATGAAATACTTGGCCTCATCTCTTATCATTTGGAAATTTCCAAAAACAACGTAATACCGAGACAGGAATCTGAGGAACTGTTGAGTGCACTCCTTAACTTGTATGACAACATTCCGCCAAGCGTGAAGGGCTTTGAGGATGTGCATTCCCTGGTAGATTCTGAAATAAACAGTGCAACCAGCTTTGGCAGTGACCTCCGAATTTTCCTGTCAAGGAATGACCAGAGTCATTTTGACATCAGATCCTTCTACCTTGACAAGTTACTCGAGATGGGCGTGATCCTGGTGGAAATTTCCAGCACGATCAAAATACGGTTTGAAAATGCAGAAGGATTTATGGCTGGGTACACGCACTACAGACAGGCAATGCCTGTTTCGTTTAAGACTTATTTCGACTATCTGTCTGGAATATTCGCGGATCTTGCAGAAGATAGCCTCCTTTTGTATGGTAAACTTTCGATATCTTCACCTCTAGGGTATGGTTCAGGGTATGGTTCACCGGTGCCGGCAGACATGGCACAGGTTGGGAAGTCCCTTGGATACAAGGGTAACTTTGGAAATCCATTGAATGGATCATTTTACAGAGGTCTGGATGACGTAGAGCTTTCCTTTTTGCTGTCAAAAATTATGCTTGCAATTTCCAGGATTTCCCAGGATCTCATAATGTACAGTTCTGACGAATTCAACTTCCTGGAGTTGCCAAAGGGATACACCACTGGCAGTTCCCTCATGCCAAACAAAAGGAACCCAGATTTCTTGGAAATGCTTCAGGGATATGCCGCTGAAGCCTCTGGAGCATTGTTTACCACTTTTTCAGTAATATTTAACAAAGGATCTGGTTACCACCGGGAATTTCAACTTTCCAAGGATAAAACTATAGCCTTCACCTTAAGGGCAATTAAGATCCTGAAGGCTCTTCTCCCCTTATTCTCAGGAATTAAGATAGATGATAGCAGGGCGAAGTCATTGATGAAAAACCCCACATACGCTACAATGGCTGCTTATGAGAAGTTCAGAGAAGGAGGAAAGTGGAAAGATGCCTACCGGTACATAGGAGCCAAGTTAAAGGCCGGGGAACCAGTGGCAGAATACTGCCCGGATTCTTATGTTGGGACAGAACGAAATGAACTCCACATTTTGCAGGAAAAAATCGAGGCCTTAATTCAAATAAGATGCAATATGGAATCTGAGTTAATAAAAACTGCAAGGGAATTTATAAAGCAAAAGAAAAGATTGAATATTAATTGACATGTGTATTTAGGTGAACATTGTACTAGAGTGTGCCATTTTATTACAAATATTGTATCAATGTTTCAATTCTATAACATCATTATTTTAAATGCGTGAGGGTTATTGTATTGCACTATCTATTAATAGTGACAGGAAGCAAAAAATGAAAATATCGAAAATTTCAGTAATTGCTGTGGCCGTTATTTTTATGGCAACATCAGGCACGCTATTGTTGAACAGTTCTGCCCAGGGCGCTGGAGCCACTGCACAGGCTGCGGTTCCTATTGGAAGTACCGCCCAGTCACACGTTATAAATGCCCTAAGTGATCCGGTTCTGCCTAGCGGGTTTCCTCCTGCGAATTTTACCAATCCACAGGGGTCTCAGCCACCCGCAGTACCGGATACAACACCTGTTGTTGTACCGATCACGGCATTCGGGACTGTCTCAATACCCAATGGAACATGGGAAACTGCCATACTCAATGTAACTGGATATGATGCAGGCACCGCATACGACTACTTCAACAGTTTCAGTGTCAATGGCGCAACAGTATGGCTAGGGGTCAATCCAGAGGCAGGTAGCTGGGCTGTGAATGTGAACATAAGTCTCTTTATGAGCTTCTTTGACGGAAAGAATTCCATCTCGGTATCCGGGACAACTTTGGGGATTCACCAGAATTTCAGGGGAATCCAGTACAACAATTACACATTGTTGCTCTACCCGGTTCCTGCAGGCCACGCTCCGCCTACATATCCATCCCAGGTCATCTCATTGAGGGGCGGGACTAATTACGTTAATATACCCACTGATACAGTGGCCGCCAATGTACAGTCCATTGTGATCGACAATGAATTCCAGTACACGCTGAATCCAGCATGGGCAGCTTACACATGGTCAGTAAATGGCACAAAACTTGCAGACTCATTCATATTCCCGTGGATCAATTCAGGAGGCATAGATCTGTTCTCTTGGAGGCCGGTATATCCTCCGTACATGCTGAACCACCAGTGGAATGTTGTAAATCTTACTGATGCGCTTGGGATGATAGAAGGCAACAATGTGCCTTTACAGGTAAGCGGAGCCTCAGAAGGGCCTGGGATTGGCCTTTTCGCTGGTAACCTCTTCCTCTACACTCAGAACAATGTCCTTGGCGCAAAACAGTTGGGATACGGATTCCACGAAGGAAAACTAGTGAATGTTACTCAGACTACAAACGGGCTTGTAAATGAGAACGGAAACAACTACAGCCTTTACAACACATACAGGAACATATTCTATGGCGGAGCTTCACTTATAAAGACAACACAGGGTTCCATCAGGGTATCTTCCTTGACAAGCATGAACTTCACAAACCTCCAGACCTTGCCCAATTCTGTTTGGCAGAATTTATCCCAGGACGAGACCACTGTAACACACACCCAGACTGTATACAATGAAAAGGGGATGCATGGCGTTGTCATGAGCACCACTTCAGCAGTTATGCCAATTGCCTTTGACTATGGTGCAGTACTGAATTTCATGTACAGCAGTGGCAGTCTCTCATTCTACAACTACACAAGTTATTTTGAGAATGTCCTGGAAGCCTACAACCTCAGCACATTCACTGTCTCAAATGTCAACGGGCATCACTCAATGAATTTCGCGTCGACAAGCAATATGATTTACGGCACCAACGGAATCTTTTCCAGTGTTCTTGAATTCGGGCCAGGATTTGCAGTCATACTGAACGTAACCTACACATACCACGAAACAAAGAAAGTTTTTACATCCGTCAACACTGAACTGTCACAACATGGTTTTACAACCACAGTCTGGACACATAAAATGGCTGCGCTTGGAACTGACCCAAATCTGTTCTATGTACAGAGCACAATGTACCAGAATGTCATAACATCCAACACCTACAACCACTACACTGATTTTCAAGGATATAACCTGGGTGACAGGTAAATTAGTTATTAATCACCATTTTATTTTTTAATTTTTAATTTTTTAATTACGATTTAAAATGCACACAAACACGGCGTTACGGTCGTTTCAAATGTTCTAAATTCGCAAATGGTAAAGGATAGGTAGGGAGTCACTTATTCGATTAAGTAGAAACAATTGTGTAACTACCGGAAGCTGAAATTATAACCACCTCACAAATTCATCCACTGTCTAACATGCTTGCTTAAATATGGCCCGGGGGTTCCTAATTTCAGTTCCTGTTGCAAGGGAACTATAGCACTTCTGTAAATGCGAATTTGTTGTAACACTATTTGACCCGCTTTCCCTTCTATTACTGTGAAACAATGGTTGGCTAGAACACTGTTAACATCTTCCTGTGAAACAACTGGAAGTTTAGGCGCCCACAAGAACTTCCCCGTCAGCATCATGAGGTATGAGGTTTTCCTCCTCCTTGAGAACCTCTATGCAGGGTTCTATTTCCTCTTTGATATTAGAGAGGCCCTCCTCTTTAGTTTCGCAAGTCATGTAATGTAAAGGCAATTCATGACATAGATCGGCACGCTAATTTTCCCCAAAATCAACCAAGGTTTGCCAGTGTATATCCAAAGAGCAGTAAGTGCCAGTACGGACCGGGAATTCCAAATTATTTCTTGCACTTTCATTTCTATCACTCCACGCAACACGCCATTTTGGACAGGTCCCTTATGAATGACTGGGCGGCAAGTTTAACACCCTCAGATATGGATGGAAAAATATGGCTTGTGGCTATTATATCATCTATCTTGTAACCTTTCCCAACGGCATATGCTCCTTCTGTTATTATGTCCGTGGCATTTGGAGCGAGTATTTGCATTCCCACTACCGTGTTATCTTTTGGGTCAACAGTGATCTTTATAATGCCCTCTGTTTCTCCTGTTATACTTGCCTTCGTGAGGTTTTCCAATGAAAAAATCCTGCAAGAGCACGATCCGTTTTTCCTGGAAAATTCATTTTCCGTCATTCCGACGCCTGCAACCTGCGGGTTTGTAAATACTGCCCAGGTAGCAGATTCGTAATCTATCTTCATATCTTCCCCGAACATGTTGCTCACGGCCGTAACACCTTCCCTGGCGGCAAGAGTTTCAAGGAACATTTTTTTAGAAACGCAGTCTCCTGCCGCGTAAATTCCAGATGCGGAGGTTTTCATGGTTCTGGAAGTGATTATGAGCCCTCTGGGATCCGTATCTACACCAGCGGTTTTAAGATCAAGATATTCTGTATTAGGCTGCCTTCCGGTGGCAATTATGATTTCCTGAACGTCTATTTTTTCATTCCCTTTGTGAGTTATGAATTCAACAGACTTCATGCCCCCGTTTTTATTGATTTTGCTCACCCTTGCCCTCATGTAGAATTTCATGCCCTCCTCTTCAAGATACATTTTCAATGCTGAACCTATTTCGGGCTCAGTCTGCGGGAGAAGGGAATCAAGAGCTTCAATCACAGTCACCTTCGAACCAAAATGCAGCAATGCCTGCCCCAGCTCCAGGCCAATAGCACCTCCCCCTATGATCGCAACCGATTCCGGTAGATCGTTTATCCCCCATATGGTATCACTGGTGAGGAACCCTGTTTCCTTCAAACCCTCGATGTTTGGGACCGTGGGATGCGACCCGGTTGCTATGAGCATGTTTGAGCCGGAAACCACTGCCACATCTTTTCCATTAGAATCTGAAACCACTACGGTCTTCTTATCCACGAATTTGCCGAGTCCTGTGAAAAGGCTCACATTGCTGTAGTTTTCAATCACCTTTGCATATTTTGTATCTCTTGCGTGTCCAACATATGATCTCAATCCTTCCATGACTTCTGAAAATTCATATTTCACCATGGTTGTGTGTATTCCTGCCATTCTTGGATGTTCAGGTCTGAAAACTGAATGCGATGCCTCAAGCAAGTATTTTGACGGTACACAACCAAAGTTCACGCATGTACCACCAAGTGGGCCCACTCCAATCATAGCAATTGTCATCTCGCCGTTGCTCAGTTCTGAAGCCTTGATAGCAGCCGAAAAAGCAGCAGCACCTCTTCCAAGAATTACAAGATCAAACTTCTGTACTTCGCTGTTCAAATCAGTTCACTGGTCCATTAGCGTAGCTCTGTAGTGTGAAGGCTTCTCGAATACCTCGTTTTTAAGAAGTTTTTCCGGTTCTATTTTGTCACTGTCAATTTCAATCTCTCCTGAACCATCTTTCAGGGATATTTTAACATCCAGAACTCCGTCCTGTTTTTTGAGACCATGGCTCACAGTGTTAACACAGTCATCGCAAGTCATCCCGTAAATTCTCAGTTTCACTCTTTCTTCTTTCATGATGACAGATTACCGGCAATTATTAATACAGAAAGGTAAACTTTTTTTAACCTATCCAGATTTGACTTATGATATTGTTTGGGAACCGTTAGAAACAATGAACATATGAGATACCGGAATAAGAACAAAGCCTGCATGATCGAAGATAATGGTTCCACCGTCTGCGTAGATCCTTCACTTCCCCTGCTTAACCTGATCGGCAAGAAGTACACCATGATGGTGCTGGGCGTGATAGGAAACAATGGAACTAGGAAGAATTTCAACGAAATACTCAATGACATACCAAATTCCAGTTCAACCATCATTTCCCAAAGGCTGAAGGATTTGCAGGATTACAATTTGATACAAAGAAGTGAAGGAGTTGATGGAATTACGTATTCACTGACTAAATTTGGCCAGGATGTAAGAGAGCGGTTGATGCCACTGCTTCATCTTGTTGATAACAAACCCATGGAATGACTGAATGGAATTATTTATGGATATTTTTAAGCAGCTCATATCCTTCACATTACACTGGATATTGGCCAATTCTTTGTGAATATGGCAAAATGACCTGTGAAACATTTTATTGACAGTCAAATTTGGTGTGTATTTTTACCCCCAGAATGTTAAAGATACCCGAAGTTTATGATTAATACTTGGTTCAAGTTGATCACAAATTTATTCAAAACCCAATTTATAAGGGTAACAAATTAATTAACTTGCCAAAAGCAACAAAGGGCAAGTTAAATACTGAAACAGCGAAGTGATACAAGAATGGAATATTTCATTGGAATTGTGCCTCCTCCAGAATATGGAAATCAAATAATGGCCTTTCAAAGAAAATGGCTTAGCAATCGACTTCCAAATATCATTGAGCCACATATAACTGTCAAATCCCAAGCAGGTCTGAATGACGACATGACTTGGTTGGATTCCATAAGAACAGTATGTAACTCATTTAAGGGGTTTAGTTTAACTCTTACAAAGCCAAATTCTTTTGGGGAAACGGTAGTTTATATTAGTGTTGAGTCGCCAGAAATCTACAAATTACACAGTCAATTAGTTAAAGCAGTGTCTTCAGATCCAGAAAGTAGTAATAGGTATTTTGAGCTTGATCGTTTCACGCCACACTTAACCCTTGGAACAATAGAATTTGGGATGAGCGAAATCGAATTAAGAGAGATGAAAGATTTAGCCGAACAGGCACTGCCGAGGATACCAACATTTAAGGCAAAGTTCGTAAGGGTGTATAAATTTAAGAAGAGCGGATATTATAAACTTGAAGATTTTAGGCTGATGTAAAGAAATTATTACCAAACTATAGGAACGTCAGTCCACATATAGTATCCATTTCTATTTGGTCAAATACTATGTAGAAGCCAAAGTCAATTGCATTAAGGATAGGTAGGTATCCACTACCAAAGATAGTTCATAATTATTTGAATATTTAAAAGAACACATTCCATTATCCCGCTTCTAATTATATATTAATCGAATTTGTTAAAAAATAAAAGGTCGCTTCAGGATTAGAAGTTCTATGAACTTCTAAACAATCTGAATTTCTTCTTTTCAGATACCGGATTTGTTTTGCTCTTTACACTTTCAAGCAATGAATAAGGCTCTATCTTATCGTCCACGCCTTCGATTATCCCTTGTTCTTGCTCTGCTTCTTTCCTGTATACTTCAGGCATCTCGCTAATTTCTTTTATCTTTGTCTTCTCAAACTGGGCTTTTAACTCAGGCGTGAGGAATCTTCTATTCAGTTGCTCCCTGAGGTCTATTTCATTCACAGACAACAAAGAAGCTTCGTATAACTGTATCCTTGCCAACATTAACTTAAGCTCCTTGCTGTCCCTCACTTCTTCCAAGAAATTTTTTCTCTTGCCAACGGCCATTAGGATTATCTTTCGGATCACGTAGTCCCAGATGTCTTGCGATACTGAGGGATTACTGAACGCTCCTTCTCTTTTTTCCCGTTCGGCTGTACTAAAAAGGAATGAAGCGGTTCTGGAAAGTACAGACCTTTCATCCGGAGACCAATCGCTATTCGATATACTGTCAATCAGTGTCACATAGGCTAACCTATCCTCAATACTCATGAGACCCCTTATTTTGTCAATTGCGTTAAGGGCCTTTGCCATTACTGATTCGGTTATTTCGGGTCTCTCTGCCTTTCCCAAGGCATTCAAGGTTAGGTATGGCAAGTCCATGTTAATATCATCTAAATAGGGCCCGAAGGAGGGGAAATCCCCATAGGCTGAAATTGCACATTCGACAAATGCCCTATCGAAACTTTTCTTTATCTTGGGAAACGCATCCAATAGATACGAAAAAGCCTTGCTTGTAGATGTAAAGTCCCGCTTGTTCAAAAAAAGAATCGGTCTTGCTCCCTTCTCCCTTGCTTCTCTTATTACCTTCTCACTTTCAAGGTCTGTCAAGTGCCGGTATACCCCTTTGGAACTCTGTTTAGAGTATTCCGAAATTATTTCAGATCGTAACCTGGGAGATACCATCAGGTCAAAGATTATTTTAGCCTTAGTCTCAGACCTTGCATTTCTGCCATTTGCCATGTTCTATGAATGCTAAATTTATACATCAGTATAAACATTTGTATCATACTGTTTTTAGATTTAATACAGTATTTTCTAAG
>JAJZKS010000196.1 GCA_021850835.1 Thermoplasmata archaeon | reverse complement strand
GCAAAGAGAACAGGGGGATGTTTGCAGCAATCCAGAGAACCCTGGTTGGGTTGGTATTCATATTCCTTGGCATACCGTTCGCTTTTCTCTACTCACCCACACAGATTTCTTTAAGGCAGCCATAAGCGAAAGATGCGTTTCAAATCTTGTCAGCATGTGTGGAACAAGCGACATAGGTTTCTGGTTCAATGCTGTTTACATGGGAGTTAGCGACCCATGGAATCCGCAGTCCATGGAGAAGATGATGAGACATTCTCCAATCAGCTACGTAAAAAATGCCAATACGCCTACCTTGTTCATACATGGAGAGCAGGACTACAGATGCCCAATAGAACAGGCTGAGCAGATGTTCGTTGGGCTCAGGATGAATGGTGTCAATTCCGAACTGCTTAGGTATCAGGGAGACAGTCATGAGCACGCCAGGGCCGGGAAGCCCCGAAACATGTTGCACAGGCTCTCTGCCAAGAAGGAGTGGTTTGATCGCTATCTTGCTGGTGTCATGCAGTGATGTACAATCGCCTGTAGGTGAGGATGAAAACGCTTGAATATGGTCATCCCATGATGAATGATGGGCACAGAAATATTCACTCCGTCTGAGATATTGAAGAAAGCGTCCGCTAAATTCAGAATCTTTCCGCTTAAGAGATCGGTCCTGGAAAACTCATGCAGGTGCCTGATCTGGAAAACTTCGGGCGACCCAATGGATTTTCTTTCGTTCGCTGAGGAAGCCTCTGCAAAGGTGATATACCATTACATAAACGAGGGAGAAAACTCCTCACAGGCAGAATATCACGAACTGGCTTACATTGACAGTGGCTTCATTCATGTATTCCCCTTAGAGCTTCCAGGGAGTGCAACAGCAGAAGCCGCGAAGCCGGAACATGGCAAGGAGGATCCATCCATAGTAAGCAGAAATCCTGAAGACCTGGCAGCAGAGATGGCTGACTACGTGATGCTAAATCTGGACTACATGAGCCCTGACACTTTTAACCTGCAGTATTTTTTCAGGAAATACTGGCAGTCTAAGGGCCTTGATCCCGGACTGCCCCCAGAAAGCGATCTCAAGAAATTCATGAACCAGGTTGAAGAGTTGGCCACAAGGAAGATAAAGGCCAGGCGGTAATTTTCGGGTAGCTGGTTTTCAGGGGACAGCCCCATGCTAACCGAACGGACAATCGAGATGGCACTCGCTCCTTGGCCCTGCCCCTCAAAACCTCATGATGGGTTTCACATTAGAAGGGTTTCCGACCATGAACTGATGGTCTCCTGGATCGCCTGATCAACAGCTGAGCCAATGATTCTGCCAATTATGGGCCTCCTTGGCGTTATGAACTTCATCTTCCTTATGCCGGTCGTCCTGCGCAATTCTTCCAGAGCGAGTTCGCCATCTCCAACCGCATCAATCAGTCCAAGACTGATCGAATCTGAAGAGGTAAAAATTTCTCCCGTAGCAATCTGGTCTTTCTTCTCTTCCGGCAACTTTCTCTCCCTGGAAACTGCTGACCAGAATGTGTTGTAAGCTGATTTGAGGATAGAAGTCATCTTTTCCATGGCCTTGTCATCCATTACAACAAAAGGATTTCCCATGTCCTTGAGATTACCTGCCTTCAGGACCTTTACATCTACCCCGATTCTCTCCATAAGGCGCCTTACATTGGGTGTGATGCTGATAACCCCAATAGACCCCACAAGTGAGGTTTCCATTGCATATATCTTTGTTGCTGCTGAAGCTATCCAGTATGCACCTGAGGCGCATATTCCCGTTACATGCACAAATACGGGCTTCTTTGCCTTTATGGCAGAGATCTTCCGGTATATCCTTTCGGAGGCATTGGCTTCCCCCCCGGAACTGTTAATGTGAATAAGGACACCCCGAATCCTGCTGCTCCGATTTGCTGCGTCCAGAATTGGTGCCATTTCAGAAGCCTTTCTCGAATTTATGGTTCCTGCAATTTCGGTTGAAAGAATGAAAGCCATGCCTCACTAACCCAACTCTTGAATAATAGCTTTGCCATTTTCCTGTTTCAGGCTCCTGCGGGAACTGTGGAGCCGGTGATGGAATTTATGTCTGGTATCATGAAAGCCGACGCCGTTGATATTATAGAAGAGATAAGCACCACTATCCATATTATCCTGTAGTCCGATGAGTAGAGAAAAGCGAACGGTATGCCAAGGAATATGAATACCAACCCAACCAGGGTTCTCTGGATTGCTGCAAACATCCCCCTGTTCTCTTTGCCAATGACCTTTACCTCGTATGACATGGCACCGGATACAAATAGGGGGCCGAACGCGTTGAACGCAATTGAGCCGTAGAAGATGTAGACGTTGTGAAGGAACAGGGCAGCGGCAATGGCAATATAAAAAAACACATCGAAAAGCGCCAGGAGGATTATATAACCCTTGCCAATGGAAGGGTGCCTGTCAACATATTTGCCGGAATAGATTCCTGATGGCACAGATATTGCGAATCCTATCCCGAGCAGGAGAATTGAATATATGGGCTGCACGCCAATTCTTTCACCGCTCAATATGAAGAAATAGGAAACTCCATAGACACCTACTGACATGAAAATCTTAACCAGCAATACCGGAACAACAAATCTTTTCTTGTTCCTGAGTGCCTTGAGGCTTTCCCTGAATGTTGGCCTAAGAGTCCTGTTCTCGTCAGCCTGCATGACACGTCTTCCCTCGGGATAGACCACGAAGAAGGTTAGGATGGTGACTACAAGAAGTGATATCCCGGCTGACAGATATACTATGTACAGGTGCGAGTATTCCTTTATTGCTGCAACTGCGAACATAGCCACGGTGCCGCCTACGGTCTCCATCATTATTATGCGCGAGTAATGCGTGCCAAGGACGGACTGCTTCGAAGCCTTTCCTATGAAGGAAGACAGGGATGATTTATAGGTGTTCTGTGTCACCAGGACTGCGGCTATTATTAGGGACGACAGTATGTAAATCTGGGTCAGGGCAGGGAAGAATCTCAAGGAAAGCAGTATCATGCCAATGCTGTAGATTCCAGACCCTATTACCATGAGTTTATATGATGCCCCACGGTCGATAGCCCTTCCCTGGGGAAGAAGAATCAGTAGTAGGACTATCTGTCCCATGGTTGTCCCAAGGCCGCCATAGATGATGGGGATGTTTTCACTCTGGAGAAGATAGAAAACTGTATAACCAAAGATGTTCATAGTGAATGCGAAAAAGAAATTCATTACGGAAAGCGTTGATACAAATGGGTTAATGCCTGCCTTATTCGATTCACCTTCTGTCTCCATTCCTTCTCCCTGTCTTTTGATTATCTCATTTGTAATATATATTCATTTCTACGAAATTCGAATCCTCAAAAATAAAGAAAAGACAGGAGGTCCTCGGGAAAATCCAGCACATCTATGTATCTGTCTGAATGCAAGGCCGGACCTACATTGTAACATATTTCGAAGGGGCCGCTGATCTGCCTGGAAGCGATGAAATCGTGGCCACCCATGGATCTGAATGTTTCCGCCATTCCGGCATCCGCATATGGAAATACCACATCGGAAGAAATCTCCATTATTTTGCCAAGAATGGGGGCTGCCATAGCGGAATCAACCACGACCCTGCTTGCCCCAGAGACCAGCGAATCGACGTAGTCGTACTCCCTCCTTACCAGATTGAATGCCACAACTTCAAAAAACTTGGCAACCCTATTGTATATCTTAAAATTGTAGCTTCCCCTGAAGATGCCATCATAATCGCATATCATTATCTGGTCCCCCTCCAAGGTCTCCAGGGACTGGCCAGAAGGAATGCCCTCAAGTGCATGGTTCCGAATTTTCAGGCACCTTATGTTCAACATTCACCTATCATTATATGAGTATAAATTTATTGCGAAGCTTACTGCATGACAATGACTGTCTCTAGGTAGCCTAAAATGATTCCTGTTAAATATCCTATGGTGGCTAAACAATTGGACCAAAGTCATATACACATGTAGATTGATCACAGGTTTGTAGCACCAGTTCATGAAAAGCTTATTTATGTAGTTTCTATTATATTTCAATATGCTTTCAGCCTCAAGATCATATCTCCTGAAATTTGATAGAACAATAGTTCCTATGGCAAAGGGAGACCGTTCCAGAACTG
>JAJZKS010000195.1 GCA_021850835.1 Thermoplasmata archaeon | reverse complement strand
GAAAATCTGCTTGTATGTCAGGAAGGTCAGGAGCCAGGTTTCCAGCGAGGGCCCAATGACCAGGCTGGCACTCAGGCTGACAGAATAAATTGCAAGCAGCCTCATCTGCATCATGTGGTCCCTGTGGAGCGAGGCTGAAGTGATTATATTGGGAAACAGGAACCCGGTGGCAATGCCAGAAGCCACAGCAACAGGCCAGAGCGAGACAGGGGTGGAGAAATAGTAAAGCAGCATGGTCACGGGTATTGCCGCGCTGGAGGCAATGAATGCCTTCCTTCTTGCGGGTGCCCTGAGCATGGGATTCACAAATGTGGTGACAAGGAAAGTGGAGCCGTAGATGACCGCGGAGATGAAACCAACTTCAACGTTTCCAAAGCTGAAGTTGTATTTTGCAAGGAATGGCAGGGTCGTTACTACCATATTGTTGACCGAGCGGACGGAAATTGACGCTATAATCAGGATAATAGCCGAATAGATCAGCGTCAGCCTCTGGTTCCGCCGCTGATCCTTTTCTTGTTCCTCTGTGTCCGATTCCGTTTCCTCCCCGTGCATTTTCTGCTGATTCTTAAACAGTTGAATATCCTGATTGCGACTTAGTTCAAAAACGTTCTTTGGCTACTGATGTCATGGGAACAGGAGCCCATTATGTGTGGCCTGCTGCCTGGGCTAATTTGGCTGGCATGAACTCCTCATAAATTGAAAGCAGCTGCCTGCAGTGCTCTTCCTTGCTGAATTTGCCCGTGGCAAAACTTCTGGATGCCTCGTTGAGCTCTGACATCTTCGAGTGGTCGCCTCTAAGTTCCAGCAGCGTATCCCTGACGCTTTCCGGATTCCCGAAATCCACAGGTATGAGGCCTGACTCGCCGCCGTTCACATAATGAGACAGGGGGAAATTAGTTGGGACAACTGAAGGGAGCCCTGAGGAAAGAGCTTCGAGCACGGATATTCCGAAAGTATCGGTTTCAGAAGGGTACATGAAAATGTTTGCATCCGAGAGAAGCTGGAGCTTCTTTTGCTCATCGACATATCCTGTGAACTGGAGGTTTTCCATGAGATTGCGCTTTTTCGCCTCTTTCTGGAGGTTCTCTGCGTCCGGGCCGGTACCGGCTATGACAAACCTGAACCTTTTGTCACCATGGAACTGCTCCGCAACTTCCAGCATCCTGAAAACGCCTTTGTCCCTGGTTATCCTGCCCAGGTACTGCACGATGAAGGGATCCATGGTTCTCTTGCAGGTGTTGAATTTCCAGGTATCCACAAAGAGAGGCAGTTCCCGGGATTTTTTAATGCCGCTTTCCTGGAGGTACTCCAGGGTCTTTGAGCTTGGGGCAAGAACGAGGTCACACCTTCTGTACAGGTAGGAATTGTATCTCCACGAGATACGAAACAGGGTTTCCTTCATGGGCATCTTCAGGGACTCCTTCATGTTCATGAAGTCCGTGTGGAAAGTTGCAAACACCGGAATTTTCTTGGCCCTGGCGAGCCTGTATCCAATCGAGCCCATGAAAGGGTCATGAATGTGTATAACATCAAAATCCACCTTTGAGGCCATTTTGTAAAGGTACATTGGAAACGGGTTCACGGGCATGTTGTACTGGGGGTAAACTGGAAACGGAACAGTAACTGGAATGTGCACATTCTTCTCATTCCTGTCCCCGTTAAAGGAAAAAACGTGAACCTCGTGGCCCAGTTCTTCAAGTTCATGCTTTACGTCGCGCAGGTAATGCGATACTCCGTCGGGAGTCGGGTAATATGTAGTTGTAAAGAATCCGATCTTCATTTATTGGGCACGTTGTTAGTCCTATACAGTACTTAAATTGAGTTATTTCCCGTTCTCACATTTCTCCAGTGCCATCCTTATGCCGATCTGGCCGGAGGAAGTCACTTGAAGAATTCATATTTCAGGGTATAGTCTCTCCAGTTCTCTGGAGGGATTTGGTATTTTGCGCATATTTCCGGTACGTCCACGCCGTTTTTAAGAAGTTTCCTGATTTCCTTAACAGTTCTCTTGTCCAGTTCCATCATTCTTGTACCTCTGCCTCTGATTGTAGATACCCTTCCAAAGCCTTAAATTTTGCTTTCAGTCAGCGTATTATTGATTGCAGCCTGATCTGTGGAAAACCCTATAGGCAGTAAAATTACAAAATCGATAAATATCACGGGCTGTTGGTACCCTGAGGATAAATGGGGCTTCTGGAGAAGGATTTCAGCATAAAGACTCACGATGGAACTGAACTGAAAGTATTCACTGCAAAGCCGGACGATGGGAAGGAGCATCCGGCAGTGCTTGTCATAATGGAAATATGGGGCCTCACGCCATTCATAAGGGATGTTTGCAGAAAACTTGCTGACAATGGCTATGAAGCACTTGCTCCCCACCTCTATTCAAGGAAGGAGCAGGTTGACCTTTTCACAGAAGAGAATATCATGGATGCCATGAGGCCATTCTGGTCCCTGCCTCCGGAAAAGAGAGGGGACCAGGCTGCCGTGCAGGAAATACTTGCCAGGGGTTCCGACACGTCCAGGAGGATTGTAAATGACATCATGTTCAACAGGGCACAGACGGAGAAGAACATGGTCATGGACCTGGAGTGTGCATATGAATACCTGTTCAAGGGGAAATCCCGGAAACACAGGGGAGTTGTGGGGTTCTGCCTTGGCGGCGGGCTTGCATTCCAGCTCTCAACCCAGAAGCCATTCGGAGCTTCCGTGATCTTCTATGGTGCAAGCCCGAGGAGGATAGAGGACCTGGCAAACATAAAGGGCCCGGTCATGGGACTGTATGCAGGAGAGGATGGAAACATCAACAACGGGTTGCCCCAGCTTCTTGAGAATGTTGTGAAGTACAAACTGAGCTTCGAGATGAAGATCTATCCCGGCACATACCACGCGTTCTTCAACCACACAGGAATGAGCTACAGCAAAGAAGCCTCAGAGGAATCGTGGGAGAGGATGCTTCACTTCTATTCGCAGCACCTTGGTGAGTGAAATGCCTGAAAACGTGGACAGTGAGGGCCTTGTTGACGGATGCTTCCTGGTATGGGTCCAGGTCACGGAGCATTACAGCAATGAAGGGAAGATCACTGACAAGACCAGAAATTTCAGGGTGAATAATCAAAAATAGTTAACCGGGGCCATCTCTTAATCAGTCCGGGGAAGATGATGGGTATCTTCCCAGGAACTTATATGCAAGGCATTTTTTCTCCAGTTCCGCCAACGCCCTTTTATCATCCGGGGTTCCGGTGGAGTCAAGGAAGAATATGTACCTCCACGGGGCAAATTTTACGGGCCTGGACTCTATCTTGGTAAGGTTGATCCCGTACCTGAAGTAAATTTCCAGAACCTCCTTCAGGGAACCCGGCCGGTGGTCCACGGAAACTACAACTGAGACCTTTGCCTTTTCATCCGGGCCATTAGCCTTAAGGGCCTTTGAAATGGATACGAACCTTGTGTAATTGTCACTGAAATCGCCAATGTCCTCCAGAAGGACCTGCATCCCGTATATCTGCGCAGCTTCACCTGTTGCTATTGCCGCATAGCCGGAATACTCCTCCCGGGAGAGTGCTGACACTGATGAGGCGGTATCGGGGAACGGAATTCCCTCAAGGCTGTGCTTGTAGATGAATTCTGAACATTGCCCGAGGGCCTGTGGGTGTGACATGACTTTCCTGACATCCTCCAGGGCTGTTCCGGGTTTCACAATAAGGCAGTGGGTAATTTTCTGGTAGCTTTCGCCGGTGATGTAGAGGCTGCTCCTGTAAAGCATATCGTTTGTCAGGCCCACTGTGCCTTCCACTGAGTTCTCAATGGGGACAACCCCGTGGCCGATGTTCTCCTCCTCCACTGCCCTGAATATATTCTGGATTGACGGGAAGCTCTCATAAATGCAGTTCTGGCCGAACATCTTCCTGGCCGCATTCTGGGTGTTTGAACCTTCCCTGCCGAAATAGCCAATCCGGGTTTTATCTGTTCCCAATTCCATGCCTGAACGTCACCTGCTTCTTAAGGAAAAGGTCAGAGGAGTCAACTACCCACCCCTGAAGAGGTGGGCTTGTTGCTGGCCTCCCCCGCACCCTTAGGTGCGGCTTCACCGGACCGCAACGATTGGCTGGTTGACAGCAGCCTGAAGTACTCAGATCTACCGAGT
>JAJZKS010000194.1 GCA_021850835.1 Thermoplasmata archaeon | reverse complement strand
TGTCCACCACAACGTTGTTGACTGTGCCTATTAATTCCCCATCCACGGTCATTACAGATTTCTTGATGATGTCGCTTGCAAATTTCTTCACAGCCATTGTGGTTTAAAGCTCCAAAAAGATAAAATTCTTTGCTTTAAAATTTGAAAGTAAGTGGAAAAATTGAATCTATTTTTAATAATATTCGGAGGGAGGGTTGGAAGGTTTATTGGTAAAGGCCCAGTTCCTCCACTGCTTTCTTCTTTTCCTTGACTCCCTTGCCTATGGTCTGCGCAAGGTTCTTGTAGAATTTTATTACTTCCTCATCCACAGATGGCTTGATGTTCTTCAGGGCATCTATAAAGTTCTGCTGTGACACTTCTGAAGCTTCGGGGTTTTCCCTGTAAGCCATCATTCCAGCTTCCCTGCAAAGGTTCTCAAGGTCTGCGCCGACGTATCCTTCAGTCTTCTGTGCTAGATCCTCAATTGACACATCCTTTCTCAGAGGCATCTGCTTAGTGTGGACTTCAAGTATTTTCATCCTGCTTGTGGCATCCGGAGCGGGTATGTAGATCATCTTGTCAAACCTGCCGGCCCTCAGAAGCCCGGGGTCAATGATATCCGGTCTGTTGGTGGCTGCAAGCACTACTACTCCCTGAAGGACCTCAATGCCGTCCAGTGAGGTAAGAAGTTGGTTTACAATCCTTTCCGTGACGCCGGTGTCGCCGTATTGCCCTCTCCTTGGGGCAATTGAGTCAACTTCGTCAAGAAATACAATTGTTGGGGCAACCTGCTTGGCTTTCTTGAAGATTTCCCTGACTGCCTTTTCGCTTTCTCCAACCCATTTGCTGAGGACTTCCGGTCCCTTTACTGAGATGAAATTGGCATTGCTTTCATTAGCAACTGCTTTTGCCAGCAAGGTCTTCCCAACACCTGGCGGCCCGTATAGAAGGAACCCCTTGGCGGCCCTTATGCCGAGTTTCTTGAATACATCAGGTTTTAGCAGCGGCAGCTCAACTGATTCACGGAGTTCGCTCTTCACAGATTCAAGCCCGCCGATATCTCCCCAGGTAATGTTGGGGACCTCAACAGTTACTTCCCTCAAGCTGCTTGGCTCTATAGCCTTTAGCGCTTCCCTGAAATCATCGTCTGTAACCTGCATTTTCTCAAGAATTTCCGTGGGAATCGGCTTGTCAAGGTCAATCTCCGGCAGATATCTTCTAAGGGCGTTCATTGCTGATTCCCTTGAAAGGGCTGCAAGATCTGCTCCCACAAAACCGTAGGTGAGGCTTGCAATTTCATCCAGGAAATCATTCTTCTTTTCTTCGTCCATTCCAAGCGGCATTCCCCTTGTGTGGATGGAAAGAATCTCCTTTCTTCCTTTCTTGTCTGGTACGCCAATGTTGATTTCCCTGTCAAATCTTCCCGGCCTTCTAAGGGCTGGATCAACAGCATCTATTCTGTTAGTTGCCCCTATTACTATGACATGCCCCCTTTCCTTGAGGCCATCCATAAGGGTCAGGAGCTGGGCTACAACCCTTCTTTCAACTTCCCCCTGGACTTCCTCTCTCTTGGGAGCTATTGAATCGATTTCATCGATGAATATAATTGACGGTTCTGTTTCTTCCGCCTTAAGGAAAATCTCCCTCAGTTTCTGTTCACTCTGGCCGTAGTACTTGCTCATGATCTCCGGCCCGTTTATGGAGAAGAAATTTGCTCCTGATTCATTGGCGACCGCCCTTGCAATCAAAGTCTTTCCAGTACCGGGTGGGCCGTGGAGCAAGACTCCTTTTGGCGGATGGATTCCCAGCCTTTCGAAAAGCTCAGGGTGCTTGAGCGGAAGTTCGATGATTTCCCTCACTCTTCCAAGCTGGTCTGAAAGGCCACCAATATCTTCATAACTAATTCTTGAAACATCCTCGAGAACCTCAGATGCCGGTTCCTCCCTGATTTCTATCTTGGTTTCCTCTCCAACTTCCACCGGGCTTTTTGTGGGTTGGGACTTTACGACCTTGAAAATTAAACCTGAATGCCCGGCTAGCGTTAACCCGGGTACGCTGATGTTGTCCCCTTCAAGCATTGGCCTCCTGATAAGGGCTTTCTGGACAAACTCATTGATTCCTTCACCAAACTTAAGTCTCTGGTCCTTGCGGATAATGGGGGCCAGTGTGATTCTCTTAGCTTCCTCTGTTCTGACTTTCTTGACTCTGACCTTGTCTCCAATGGATGAACCGCAGTTGTTTCTCATGACACTGTCTATTCTCACAATGCCCTTGTTCTCGTCCTCTGGTCTTGCTCTGTAGACTCTTCCAACGGTCTTTTTGTCTTTTTCGATTTCGACAACATCACCGATTTCTGCCCCTAGGGCAAGTCTCGATTCCTCGTCAAGCCTGACTCTGGACATTCCTGGATCGGTAGAATTTGCTTCGGCGACTCTGAGTATGATGCCGTCACTGTACGCCATACCCCTGTATTTCATTATAGGTATAAAAGACTGATTGCATGTAGAATATCCGCGGTTTTCATAGATAAATATATTTCAATAAAAATTCAGAAAAAGGATATTATTTGAACTCTCCTGTGGCAATCTCACTGTCCTCATAACTTATCCAGTCGCTCCAGCTTCCGGCGTAAAGCTTAGGATGCCGCCCTATGGATTCCAGGGCAACAAAATTAACACATGAAGTTATGCCTGAACCGCAGTAAACTACGGGTTCATTTCCGCTGCCTGAAAAAATCTTATCAAGTTCTTGTGGACTCCTGAATTTTCCGGGCTTTTCAACGATGTCCTTGTATGGTATGTTTATTGCCCCAGGTATATGGCCTGCAATCCTGTCTATTGGTTCAGTTATTCCAAGATACCTTTCCCTATCACGGACATCGATAATTTTGGTGCCATGTGGTAGTTTCATCAGGTCATCCCTGTTCACAAGTATTTTCCCTGTAATCCGTGCCTTGAAATTCCCTTTCTTCAGTTCGGGCACATTTCTTGTAACCGGAAAGCCTGAATCCTTCCATTCCTGGAAGCCCCCATCAAGTATCTTGACGCCGGGATGGCCATAATATTTGAGAAGCCACCAGAGCCTTGATGCACCGGATCCGTCATCGTCGTATGCAATTACCGTATTTTCTGGTGCTAGCCCAATGCTGTTCATGCTTTCCTGAAATTCTTGCAGTTCAGGGAGAGGATGCCTGCCGCCGTGTTTTCCAACACTCCCGGTCAGCTTCCTTTCCATGTCGAGGAAATGTGCCCCGGGAATATGCCCTGTATTGTAAGCTCCTCTGCCATATGCTTTGTCCATCAGATTATACCGGCAGTCCACTATGATTACGGATTCATCTTCCAAGTGTTCAGAGAGCCATTTGCATGAAACTAAGGGGTTACTGGCTGGTTCGCCTGGCATAGCTATGAGAATGAAGTAAGAATTTTAAAACTATCTTCACAAGTACTGCCTCTCATGTAATACAAGTTCCAGACATTGAAAAATTTTAACTCTGATACAATACAGTATCATGGATAACCATGGAATCAGCAGGAACATTTCAGATTTAATAGGCAACACTCCAATGATCAGGATTAACAAACTCACAGGACCGAAGGACGCCAGCATCTATGCCAAACTGGAAATGTTCAACATCGGTGGTTCAGTCAAGGACCGGGCTGCCCTCAATCTTATTGAGTTTGCTGAAGCAAGTGGCATCCTGACCAAGGAAAAGACTATCATCGAAGCAACATCGGGAAATACCGGAATAGCTCTTGCGATGATCGGTGCGTACAAAGGCTATAAGGTAACAATCGTAATGGCCGAATCCGCTAGCGTTGAGAGAAGGAAGATAATCAAGGCATATGGTGCCGAACTCCTGCTCACCCCGGGGGAGAAAGGCACAGCCGGTGCAATCGAGCTTAAGGACAGGCTCATTGCAGAAAACCCAGAAAAATACGTGGGGATGGACCAGTTCAGCAATCCAGCCAATATATTTGCACACTACAGGGGTACAGCCAATGAGATAATCGATCAGATGGATGGGAATCTCGACATGGTTGTCATGACAGTGGGAACCGGAGGCACAAGTTCTGGAATTTCAATCAGAATGAAGGAATTCAACCCGGACATCAGAATAGTGGGGATAACTCCTGCACTGGGAGTGAAGATCCAGGGAATACGCAACCCGAAGGAGCCAAACCCCTCAAAGCTTGTCAG
>JAJZKS010000193.1 GCA_021850835.1 Thermoplasmata archaeon | reverse complement strand
ACAGACGTGCTTAGGGAGCATATCTGTGACACTGTAAAGAGCACTGCAGGAATGAATGCAGGGGATTATGTAGGTGTGTTCCTGCCTTTAAGTGTTTTACCGGTTTCCCTGGTAAAATACCCTGCCAGGTGTTTCTCCCTAAGCACACCATATGATTGTGCATTCTTTTTGGCATATTCAAGGAGCAGTGGATCAGCCTCTCTTTTAACAATAGCAGGCAAACCTGCAATAAGGGAATTCTCCTTGCAAGTGAAATTTTCCTTGACAACTGCACCTGCGGCTATTACGCAACCTGATGGTATTTTGGCTCCATTCATGATTATGGCACCCATTCCAATTATTATGCTATTCATGAGTTCGCATCCATGGACTACAGCATTGTGCCCCACAGATACACCCTCTCCGATAAGTGTGGGGTGGTTAACCTCAGTATGAAAAGTCGCGTTATCCTGTATGTTAGAGCCATTTCCCACTACTATTTTATTTAGGTCTCCCCTGAGAACGGCATTGTCAAAAATAGCTACATCATCCCCTATTTCAACATCACCGATGAGAACTGCAGTTTCTGCAATGTAGCAGTTTTTTCCAATTAGTATGGGCATATAAACTGTAAGTTGTGCTTTCCCTTAAGGTTTGTAGTGACGTGAACAGGTTTCGTCTGCCAATTTTTAGGGAAACCTATATAATAGGTGCTCAAAACGATTTGCGAAATTTAGTATGTTTATTTTGTATTGGCAAAGTTTATATTAAGGCATTAATTTGTCAGACGAATGTATGATACCAATCTTCCCAACGTGGATCTTTGGTTTCTTTGCATGAGAGGTGAAAATACTGTCTGTACCATTTAGGATTACTGTCAGGCTGACAAAGGAAACCATGGGCCAACTCGAGGAGTTGGTTGAAAACTTCCAGTACGAGACAGTGTCAGATGTTGTAAGAAGGGCTATTGACGAATTCATAGAGCGAAACTACAGGAAAGGGCCCACCTCAAAGATAGATCTGGTATTGCCCAAGAAGATGATTGCGGAACTTGAGACAGAGATTGACCAGGGCACTGCCATCTCACTTGACGACCTTATACGGGTCATTCTCAGGGATTATACCCTGAGCAAGATCAACAAGGAGATCAAGGAAATCTCTAAGGAAGAGAATGTAAAGTAGCTAATTGAGCTATTTTTCCGGAGATAATCTTTTAATATTTCATATAAACATTCTTTATTTCCTAAATTTTAATTTTAGGCTTTTAGGAGAGGGCTATTCATTACCCAAATTTTTAAACTTCCACTTATACCCTAAATAATGGTCGTCATCAAGGAGACCGTGCCTGCTTTAAAGGAAATTTACGGAAAAAGCTTCATAAATGAAGTCGAGAAGATGTCTGATGTTATAGGATTCAGCATCGAGAAGGAAAATGATGAATTCCGAGTTGAGTTCAATCCCGACAGGCCGGACCTATTCTCTTTCAGCCTTCTGAAACGAGGGATTGATATTTATCAAGGTAACAAGGAATGGCAGCCCATAAGGATTGGGAGAGGGAAGTCTGACTTTAACATTGAAAAAGATGTAAGGTCTCTCAGGCCTTATGCGATCGGATTTCACTGCAAAGGGCCAAGAATAGGAGAGCATTACAGGGAACTCATAGACTACCAGGAAAAGCTTCATCTTTCCATAGGAAAGGATCGATCAAAGGTATCCATTGGCATACATGATGTAAAAGACCTCAAGTTTCCTTTAACATATTCTTCCAAAAAATCAAGGGAAACTAGGTTTACAACTTATGATAAAACATTAACCGCCAGTGCTTTAGATATTTTGAAAAAGCACCCAAAGGGTGTTGATTATGGACATCTCATTCCATCCAAGGACTTGGTGCCGATCATAGAGGATTCCGAACACAGGGTGCTATCCATGCCTCCTGTGGTAAACGGCAGTGCAACAGTTGTTTCTGAAGATACCAGTGCCTTCTTTATAGACATTACTGGTACAGACCTGAAGGCCCTAAAAGACGCTTTCTTCCTCCTCTCGTATTACTTCAACAGCCTTGATTATGAAATTACAGAGTCAAATATAGAAGACATCAGGAAATTCTTGAACATGGATGGCAGGGAAATTTCAGTCTCCTTGAATGAAATCAAAAGAATCCTGGGACAGGAGATTGGCATTGAGGAATGCGTTACTCTGCTCCAGAAAATGGGCTATGGCCCTAAAATTGAAAAAGACGAGATTGTAGCAAAGATCCCGGGAAATAGAATAGATGTAATGGGCCCTGTTGATGTGATCGAGGATATTGCCAAGGCATTTGGGTATGGAAACCTGAAGCTTCATATGCCTGATATGGACATTATAGGTGCAGAAGCACCGGGAAACCAGCAGGCAAGCAATATCAGAAACATCATGACTGGGCTTGGTTATCAGGAAATCATGACTTATGTAGTTACTACCCATGAAAACTACAGGCTTGCAGAGTACAAAGGTGCAGTTCACATCAGGAACCCCAAAAGCCTTGATTTCAGTATGGTCAGGGACAGGTTATATCTGGGGGTGCTTGATTTTCTCAGGCTGAACAAAAGGAGAAACTTGCCACAGGCAGTTTTCGAGCTGGGTGAAATCATCAAAGATACTGAACAGCAGACAAACCTGTGCGTAGCCAGGATAAGTTCAAAAACTACATTTTCTGATATAAAACAAGTTCTGGATGCAATAATGTCTAGGATATCCCTGGGGGAATACGTTATTCAGTCCACCGATCATGAGAACTTTGTCAACGGTAGAACAGGTAAGATTATTGCATTGGGTCAATGCATCGGCTATGTTGGCGAAATCCACCCTGAAACCTTAGACCAGTTTGAGCTGAAAAACCCAGTTGCAATGATAGAAATGAACCTGTCAGCTGTTACTAAGTTAGTGCGTTAAAACTCCAGGGAAGAATAGCCGCTCACTCTGCCTCGAAGAAAGGTTGATCCCCATTTTTTTCAGCTTTTCGAGGCTAATCCTGTTGTTTGAAAAGTTATAATTAAGGAGGCTCTTTTCCACAACATCAAGCCCAATTCCAGTAGCTTGTGCAACTCTCTCTGCCGCTTCCCTTATCCTAAAGCTATTGGTTTCAACAAGATTCTTCAACTGAGTATATACAGAAACCCATGTCTCAATATTCTTCCTATTGACACTGAAGCAGTTCAGGTTAACAGCCGCACTGCAACACGGAAAATCACCGAAAGCATCCCTGTAATGAAATGCAACGTTGTTTCCGGGAATCTCAAGCAACAGGGAAAAATATGGTTCCCATATGGCAATCATATTGCACTTTCCAGCCTTGAAATCTAAAAGGGCAGAATTGGGGTTATCATAGCTTTCCATATCCTTTGGCAGTTTCTCCAGCATAGTTTCTGAAGCGAGAGAAATCATCGAGGACAGCTCAGTGCTTAAGATTGCTGCTTTGCCTGCTTTTTGCGAAATTATGCCTGAGCCCCCAGAAGCAAGGCCTGTCAAGATGAGAAGATTTTCCTCCACCATTCCCGACATTATCACCGCCTGGGTAGGCGCGAGCATTAATTCAAGTGTGTTCTTGTTAAAATCCTGAAAGAGTTCCCGTGTTCCATCATAAAACCTATAAAGAATCTTGAATCCGGCCTTTGCCAGTACCCCCTCGAAAACTGCTATGGCTGGTGCATACTCGGAAGATTTTAGCATTCCTACCCTCAGGACACCGCTGATTAGCCCCGGATAGAAATCTAGGTGATAGACTTTTACCAACCCGCCTTCTTTGCGCCTTGCTATGACCCTGTCTACTTCTGAAAGGTGAGCCAGCTGTTCGGAACAATATGATTTTGATATGCCTAGTAATCCCTGGAGGTCTTTCTGGTATATGCCGTCCTTCCCCTTTTTAACAAGGAGGTCGATGATCAGGCCCCTCACTCTTGGGGGTTTTCCCAGTGCCACAATAGGTAAAACAGTATGGGAAATTAAGAGTATGCTACAGATCTTATGTCGGCAGGCACCAACAAAGCAAAGGAATTAAGGCCTTTATGCCCTTTGTAAGTCAGGTTTAGGTTCAAGCATAAAAACTATATGCTAACAAAAATATGGAGAACAAATCTGAAATGCACCTTTTAGAGACTGAAAACATAGGAGATATTGTTGGTTTACTAGAAATACTGGAAGATTTAGGTGAGCCTGTTGACATTGC
>JAJZKS010000192.1 GCA_021850835.1 Thermoplasmata archaeon | reverse complement strand
CGCTCCTCAGTTGCTGCCTCACTACAGATATGTCATATCCCTTGTACTTCCTCAGCACCATTAGGGATCGGGCAGCACAGTGCCTGAATCTCTGCTTGAATACTTCTGTGTTGCTGATGGAGCGGGCAACAATTTCCTCAAAGTTTTTTGAACTGATAAGTGGAACTATTTCCTTAATCGGTATCTTCTTCTGAACTGTAAGGATGAAACCGTCATCTGTAACAGTAATCCTTGTGTTGGTTGAAAACTGGTTGGACATGGCCTGGCCATAGGCTCGTGAAAGCGCGTCGTTGACCCTACGACCAAGAGGAATGTGGAAAATAATGCTGTACAGGCCCGATGAATCTGTGTATCCCTCAACGAGAAGATGGTCTTCAGTGGGAACGTCAAACTTTGCCTGAGTTTTGATGTACGATATCATGCTGGTTGCACCGTTCTCATCCAGCCGATAATCATCCATAAGCCATTTCTTTATGTCCTCTCCATCTTCTATGCGCCTGAGGGCTTCTTTCCTGAATTCGCCAACGAGGACGCCAAGATCATAACTTCTTGGAAGCATCTCACCTGTCCAGGAGGGTACAGTGGGCCTCATTCCTGTCGCATCTCTGACATATACTCTGTTCCTTACGCTTCTCTGGAACATGTATGTCCTTGCACCAAGCACAAAGATATCTCCCTGCTTCAGGCGTTCCACAAATTTGTCACTAAGCTGCCCCAGGTGCCTTCCTTTTTCACTTATGACCTGGTAGTCCGCTTCTTCAGGGATTGTGCCAATGTTCATGAAATAGATCATCCTGGTGCTCTTCTTCTTGCCGAATGTTTTTTCTACCTCATCGTACCATATTTTGCTGTAAATGACGTTGTCTTCTATCTTTCCTGACAGGTAATTGATCGTTTCCATGAAGTCTTCGAATGGAAGCTGGTGGAAACTGTATGAATTCCGGATTATGTTGTACGCTTCCTCAATTTTCCATGGCCTTTCAAGCGACATTCCCACAACAACCTGGGAAAGGACGTCAAGTGAGTTGGTTGGAACTACAACTTTGTCGATCTCACGGTCGTAAGCAGCCTTTGTGAGAACTGAACATTCCATCAGGTCGTCAAGGTCAAATACCAGAAATCTGCCTGTAGAGAGATCGTTAATGTTGTGGCCGGATCTCCCGATCCTCTGGAGACCTTTTGATACAGACTTTGGGCTGCCGATCTGTACTACAAGGTCGATGTAGCCGATGTCAATGCCGAGTTCCAGTGACGTTGATGTGATCACACATCTCAGTTCGCCATTCTTGAGCTTGTTCTCAACTTCCAGCCTGGTTTCCTTTCCAAGGGATGAGTGGTGTGCTTCTATGCTTTCTATTCCTCTTGCCTTAAGCCGCATGGCAACATGCTCGGTGCCGCTCCTTGTATTTGTGAAGATAAGGGTGGTCTTGTGCTCATTGACCATTTCAGTGAGGATTTCATACATCCTGTCGTTGGCCACCTCATAACTTGTTTTGGTAAGGTCGTTAACGGGTGTAATGGTCCTCAGGTCAAGGAATTTCTTTGTGTCAACTTCAATAATCTTGAAAGGCCTCTGTTCTTCTCCCTGATAACCGCACAGGTAAGTGCCAATAAGGTCCAGAGGGGCTTGAGTGGCTGATAACCCTATCCTGATAAAATCCTTGTTTACCGATGACAGGCGCTCTAGGTTAGCAGCAAGGAGTGAGCCACGCTTTGTGGCTGAAATTTCATGTATCTCATCTATTATAAGCCACCTGAGATCCATGAGTTTTTCCCTAAATTTGGGAGCAGAGAGGGCGAGGGAAAAAGATTCCGGCGTGGTGATGAGGATATGAGGGGGCTTTCTCAGCATCTTCTGCCTCTCGTTCTGGGGAGTGTCGCCTGACCTTACCGCAGCCCTGATCTTGGGAAGCTTCACTCCATCCTTTTCAGCCAGTTCATATATCTGGTCCAGGGGGGCATTGAGGTTCTTGTTTATATCATTTGCAAGAGCCTTGAGGGGACTGATGTAAAGGCAGTAAATGCGGTCTTCAAGTTCATTCTTTCTTGATAGCCCGAAAAGTTCGTTGATAACCGCAAGGAATCCTGTAAGAGTCTTGCCTGTTCCTGTAGGGCTGGAAACTAGGACATTTTCCCGGTTATGTATGAGAGGAATAGCCTTTCGTTGCGGTTCAGTGAGATCTAGATATCTTTCATTGAACCATCTTGATATTAATGGATCGAGAAATGGAAGATGATCTTCAACTTTGAACTCTTTATTACTAGGCTGCTCCATTGTCGATAATCTTGGTCATAGTGGGAGAGGCTATTTAACAATTGTGTAGAATAACTGGGGCAGTAGAGCAGTCCGTGCATTTAGCGGCGAGAACTGTTATAGCTATACTTTGCTAGATTCCTTAAAAGATCATCCAGGATTTTCTGGCCTGAATATGTGTCTCTCAGGACTTCCCTGTAGAATTCTATCGCCTTATCATAATCATGCACATTTATCGGTTTGGGAACACCATCTTTTCCACCCAGAGCAAAGGAATATTTTACGGGGTCTTTGAAAGATGGTTCACTTCCGAAGATGAGCTCAGCAAGGTACGATATGGCCCTAACAGTGGATTTCCCTATTCCTTTCATGAATGCAAGTTCCTCAAAATTCCTGGGCTGGTACTCATAAAGGGCTCGCATCTTTTCCCAGTTAATCCTGTAATCCATCCTCAGCACAGGTGAACTGTCTGTATAGTTGTCAAGCGTACTCTGATTGCTTTCCCTCAACCTGGCAAAGTACTGACGCGGATTGTCCCTAACTATTTCCACCATGCTTCCCCTGTGATCACGACTTTCTGATGCAGAGAGATCCAGTACAGACGGTTGTCGGAACAGGCTGGAAATGCCACTTCTTGAATCATTCAGGAAATCCATTGACGCCTTGTTTATCCAGTGGTATCTCCTTGCCATTCGAAGTTCTGGACTCATTCCCTGCTGCACCACTACCCACTTCCCACTTGCGTCCAATATGAGGAACTGCATGTAAAGGTCAAAACCATCCTGGAGCAGTGTCTGGTCAACTTTTGCAACTCTCCGGACATCTTCCCTGATCTTTCCTGCCTTGGAGTCTGAAATAACCCCTTCTTTCACTATAGCATCGAATTCCGAACCCATGCTTCCAAGTTTTTTTCCCTTTCCTCCAAGAATAAAGAAATCCTCATTCCTCTTATGGTAAAATTCTTTGAGTGCACTCATAGTCGCTGTTGTGGTTCCGCTGGAATTCCAGTCGAAGCCTATTGCAAGTGATAGTGAGTGAAACCAGAATGGATCTGAAAAGCTCTCAAGTAGCCTGTCAACTCCAAATTTTTCCCTGATTGTTTCGGACACTATGCCCCCCAACTTCACCATCCTCTTGTAGAGGTATTCCGGGGGGTGCCCGTAATGCAGCGGAAGAATGGCAGTACCTCTCTTCTCCATTGGAATACACTAATAAATGACATTAATAACACTTTCCCGGCTATATTAGAGCAGTCTGTACAACCTGTTTACACGGTCTCGTAATGTCATTGACAATGACTCTACTTTTCACAAAATGCTCTGAAACTATTTTATTTCATAACAGGGTATGGTTTAACATGGCAGAATTTCAATGCCATCAATGCAACACGAAAGTGAAGACAGGTGAGAAATTTACCTTCACAAAGAAGGGCTCAGTCCATTTTGATTGCTTCATTTCAGAGAGAAGGAAGGAAGTTTCTCTGGAAAAACAGGAGAAACTCAGAGTGTTTTCCATCATACTTGATCTAGAGCTCCAGCTCCTGCTTGGACATCTATCGATAAAGGATATCCCAGAGGATACTAAGGAAGCTGCCAGGCTGAAATACAAAGACATCGAAAAAGCCTGTGGCGAAACTACTAGAATGATATCAGAGCTCTGAAGTTGCACTGATTCAACAAAATTTCCATTTTTACGGTTGTGTCATATTAATTAATGGCGCATGGCATTAAGAATTTAAATTGTAGATAATAATTCTGGAAAAATTGTAGAATGGAAGATTACTCTCCCTTGGCTGGTTTCTTGGACTTGCCCTTTGCAGCAGGTTCCTTTGGCTTTTCTTCCGCAGATTCTGCTTTCTTAGCTCCAGCTTTTGGCTTGGACTCCTTGGGCTTTTCCTCTTTTGGTTTCTCTTCCTTTGGTTCTTCAGCCTTTGCTAGATTCCTTAAAAGATCATCC
>JAJZKS010000191.1 GCA_021850835.1 Thermoplasmata archaeon | reverse complement strand
CTTGTTGGAGTGGAAACAACTGTCATCTTGAACATTTTTACAGGTCGTCCTAACATACCAGAACTAATAAATTCTTCTCAGTGGGTCACTAACCTTAGAATCGGGCATGTACTGAAATTTTTGCTACAGAGCGCCCCACTGTTAACTAGTCCAGCGTTGGGAAATCAGAAAGTTGTCACTATGGTAAGAAGGCCCGTTGTGATAAACTCCACTGCAATAGATGCCAGCAGGAGTCCCATAATTCTTGAAATGATGAGCGAGCCAGTCTTGCCAAGCCTGGAAAACAATGGGACTGAAAATTTCAGTATGGCAAATGAGATGAGTAGGATAGCCAAGATTGCAAGAAGTACAACCAGCTTATCAACAGGGCCAGAACTAACATTGTTGAAGTAAATTATCGCGGTGGTGATGGACCCCGGGCCCGCAAGCAGCGGCGTGCCGATAGGGACAATTCCAACCGCTTCCCTTTCCAGCCCTTCCTCCTTTTCCTGTTCGGTGAGCTTAGTGTTAGATGTCTTTCCCTGGAGCATGTCAAAGGCTACCTTGAAAAGAAGAATGCCTCCTGCAACCTTGAAATCGGAAATGTCTATGCCAAGCACGCTGAAAATGTAAACTCCTATCAGCATGAATCCAATGATCATGCCCCCTGCAACGATTATGCTCTTGAAAACTACCCTGTTCCTTTCCCTTAAAGTATAGTTTTCAGTGAGTACCATGAGAGTGGGCACTGCACCTATGGGGTTCAGGACAGCAAATATTGCAGCTGTAACTGTTAGAAAGAACAGGACTGTCTCAAACAACAAATAGTGATAATCCACCATTTAAATTAGTTTTTCCAAGTTTTAGTGGAGATTCACCATGGCAAGTGCCTGCACCATTTTTATATGTGGATAAAATGACGTAAGAATGGTCAATTCCAAGTTTCTGAAGAAAATCATGGTTGTGGGCGAAAAAAGTGTTCTTCAGCAACTGACAAAATATGCGGACATGGCTACTACCTCAGCCTCCTTCCTCAAGGAAATGTTCAGCCTCGAGGATGAAAAAAAAGCAAGCATCAATGAAAAAATAAAGCAGATAGAGAAAGATGCTGATGAGCTCTCCATGAGCATGAGGCAGCAAATTACTGGTGGCGCAATAAGCTCGAACCTGATGGACGACCTCATCACACTGGTAGAAACCTGTGATGACCTTCTAGACAAATCCTACTATATCAGCAGAGAGGTCAAGAGAATTCATGAGAATTCCCATAAATTTGATGAACAGTCCAGAAAGGTGATGAGAAAGGGCTACGATATATGCAGCAAAATGGCTGACTACACCGTGGACGCACTTAAAGACGTGAAAATTGTTCTGGATTCCAGAGACTCAAAAGTAATGGCAGATGCCCGGGCGAGGATTGAAGTAATCGAGGAGAAAGTCGATGACCTAAAGGACAACCTGATCGATGAGCTGTATAATGAAGCAGACACACTTCCTTACATAATATTCATACATCTTACAGAGCTGGTGCATAAAATGGATGACCTCCTGGATGACTGCGAGGACATTTCTGACCTTGTTCATACAATTGATGTTTCAATTACCCGCTGAAAATGTACTACAATATTTTAGTAATCCTGCTTTCTGTCGTTCTGACAGCACTTGTCGCAGGAAACAACTTATCCGCGGCAGTGGGCACCCTTATCGGTTCCAGGATCCTTTCCAGGAGTGGGGGCATAATTATTGGGGTCTTTGGATTCGCGGCAGGCCTTCTGCTGCAAGGGAACAGCCTTCATGGAACTGCAGAGTCACTCCTCCCCAGATCAGACCCTTTGATTGCATATGCTTTGATAGTGGCTTTAGTAATTTTTGGAATGGCGACATACTTCCGGGTCCCCCTTTCCTTGATCATGGCGCTTGTGGGAACTTCAGTGGGAATCTCCATCAAACTTGGCTATGCCATTAATGAACCTCTGGTTCTACTCATAGTGGGGACCTGGGCACTGGCACCACTGCTTTCCATTTCTGTTGCATTTCTGATAAACAGGCAGTTCATCCGGTCACAGCCCAGGGACGTTTGGAGGTTCGCGCTTTCAATGAAAATAGCTCTCATTGCTGTTTCCTTTGTAACTGCCTTCACGCTTGGGGCCAACACCCTTGGTTTCATTGAACAGGTTTCTGGCCTAAGGGGCCTGTCAGTGCTCTATCTAATTGGAGGCATAGCCATTGGTTCCATATTCCTTAGCAAGGGGGTCATAAAGAGGGTGGGCCAGGAGATGTACCTGATGAGATACACCAATGCATTTGTATCGCTTATTGTCTCTTCCGTCCTTGTAGAGGGCGCAACAATCCTGGGAATACCTCTAAGCAATACCCAGACTCTCACATCAAGTGTATTTGGCACAGGCCTATCTTACAGAAACAAGTTGATGGAAATGCGCCCTTTTCTCATAACTGTTGCAACCTGGGTCATTTCTCCCCTGTCAGGCTTGGTGCTTGGTTTACTTGTATAGTTTTCCCTCGTAGTCGAAGATGGTCTTCCGGGATATTTTTTCCGCATATGGCAGGTATAGCCTCTGATACCTCCGTCTGTATTCTGTGAAGTCTGTGAGGTATGTAAGATATTCACCCTTTACACGAAAGACCCCTGAACCGATAAGTTCCATCAGCATTTCGTGGAAATCCTTCCTGATGGTGTCCTTCTTGATTCCCACAGAGTGCTCATAAGCCTCCTCCACCAGATTATCCATCATAAATTTCCTCCTAAGTGGAGGTTTTAGCATCAATCCCCTGGTCAGGAACATGGACCGCACGAAGAAATCAAGTTGGGGATGATATGGATGCGGAAAATACATGGAGACGCTGCTGCCATTTTCCAGGGCTGGATCAAGGATATCCCCTAAATTGTAACCTGCTCCCTTCATTAATTCCCCGGTTCGCGGATCAATCATAAGGACAGGAAACCCACCATCCATGTTGTCTCCGGAATCGTCAACAGAAATAACTCTGACTGGTCTGGCGTTTGATTCAAGTCTCCTGTTAACATCGTATGTCAATTCCATGACCGGTACCCTATCAGAAAGCTTCCTAAATGATGAGCCAACAAAAAAGATATAATCCGCAATTCTTGCAGAGGCCGTTCTCCTGCCTGTAACAACATACCACATACCTCCGGAAATTCCTGTTTCTAAAGGTGCTAGATTGGGATCGCCTGATACCTGGAATGCCTGGAATACTGTGCTGATTAGCCTATGGGTCTCATACTGGGCTATTATTTCCTTGGTGGTCTGGCGATTTTCACTTATCAATTCTCCACCAGCTCCCGGAGAGCATCTATTAGCTCTATGCCCAGATTGAAATCTGCCTCCGCCATGAAGTATACCTTTAGGTTATCTGAGTAGCAGGATATCTCACCCCAGAGTCCAGAACTGTGGCTGAAGTAAATGCCACTCTTTCCTGATGCCCGTATATCTAGGCCCTCCGGCAGCCTCCTTTCCAGTTTGGCAATAATCTGGTCCCTCCCTCCAAAAACTCCCCTTATGTTGACTGGATTGACGCGTGCAGTCCACATATCATCACGCTTAGGGTTGAATGACTGGTACACTTCCCGGTAAATTGAGGAATCCGAAAGAATACCCTGAATTGAGTCGAAAATCAATGCACCAGCCTCCTTTATATAACCCTGGCATGTTATCTTCATATCCATGGAGAATGTGACTGTACATCCTTCACTTCTGAATCCTAGAAATACAGGAATAGAGGTTGGATCTCCAGAGTACTTCTCATACATTTCGCTGGAGATGTTTAAGTCTCCTGAAACTGAGACGATGTTTTCCCCTGCCCTTGAGAGGACAATATCGTATAATCTGAAACCGTTCTTTGACGCAACCTGGCTTATGTTCTTGAATGCTTTTCTTGTGGCCCTTAGCGACATTGGTAGAGTTTGGCCCTTCTTCTTCGAAATGAGGTTACTGTTTCTCGACATAAAGACCCTGAAGCCTTCCCCCACTGGAACTGCAAGGGTACGACTATTTGCGTTAGCCGGAACTAGTGTGGACACTTCACTGCCTGTGTATGTTACCTCAGCGAAAAATTTCCGGTCTCCACCTGACACATGGACATTCTGTGAAAAAATGTCAACAAACTCTTCCCTGTTCACTCTGAATAAGTATAGTTCCGGAAGTAAAATAATTTTTTAGGATTAGAGGTCACCGTTCGAAAGGAATTCCCGAATATCTTCTTCGCTGTATGGG
>JAJZKS010000190.1 GCA_021850835.1 Thermoplasmata archaeon | reverse complement strand
ACTGCAGCAAGTGCAGCGAAAATGGGTTCCGCAACAAAGATTATGCCTGCAGCAGTTGGTTCCACGTAAATAAGGGCAACAGTACTGACATAATAGCCAAAGACACTCCCTCATTGGGTTCAATGGCCCAATAATGACTGATTCCGGAACTTTCCAGAGCCATGTCTATTCAGATGTTGAATACACCAACCTGGAGATTGTCGAATTCCAGAGGAAGATTGGAAGCGATATTTCAACTATTCTCGATATATTTTCAGAACCTGACTTTTCTCATGCAAAGGCTGAATACGCAGTGAATGAGACCTATGCCAGAATGATTGAAATTCCACAGGGCGTGGAAGACACCATCCTTGCAGGGCCAATCCAGGGTTCTGTTTACAACGACCTCAGGAGAAAATCTGCGGAACTCATGAGTTCCTCTCAGGCTGGTTATCTTCCTATTGGCGGAGTTGTACCGCTCCTTGAAAATTACAGGTATGACACCCTCGTGGACATTATCATCAATTCTAAGTTGAATGCCAGCTTTTCCAAGCCCATTCATCTCTTTGGGGGTGGACATCCCATGTTCCTGTCAATGGCCGTATTATTGGGCGTGGACATCTTTGACTCTGCTTCCTATGTGAAATATGCAAGGGATGACAGGATGCTTTTTTCTGACGGCTCCAAGGAGTTAAGCAGGATTTCCACCCTCCCCAGGTGGAGCCCCCTATACGGAAAGTACTCCGTAAAAGAAATAAAGGGCATGGTTGCAGATGAGAGGAAAAAAGCACTTTCCCTGCATAACCTGGCTGCCATATTCAACGAACTTCAGGAGATCAGGGAGAGAATATTCCAGCAGACCCTGTGGCAGTATGTCGAATCCAAGGCCAGAAGTCACCCTTACCTTTTCAGGGCTTACAAGAGAATACTGGAGTATTCTGAAATTCTGGAGAAATACGAGGACCTCTCAAAGAAGAGCACGTTCTTCTATTTTGACAGGTATTCAGACAAGACGCCGTACGCAAAACGCCTTGAAAAATTCACTGGAGATTTTAGGGCTTCGGGTAAGGAGCCTGTCATACTTGGAGAAGAGCACTGGCACCCGGGAAGGTCACATGAAAAAGGCATTAAGTCTGCTTACGAACATTCGGACAGGCCATTTTTCATCAAGTGGCAGAACTCGCTCATACCACTTGAGCTTGATGAGACTTATCCTGTGGAACAGATAATAACAGCTGGAGGCGACCTTCCTCCAGATGATGCAGTAACTTCTCTCAGTGAGCTTCAACTTTCAGAATCAAAGATCAGGGATTTCGACATAGACCGCGTCAGGGTTGTGGCAGATTACCAGTTCGGGCCCGGAACTGGTGTAAAGCTTTTTCCCGATGATACGGTGGTAACAAGGTCAAGGAATACGGGAAGGATCAGAGGAATTTTCCTCAATGGAGAGTTGCTGGCAACGCTCAGGGCACACGACGGGTTCTTCACCATGACCATTGCTGGTGCCAGAAAGTTAAAAGATGCCTGCCCGGCCCCTTCCCACAGAATAGTTGTTACTGATGACAGTGCAGAATTCAACTCAAAAGGGTTCAACGTCTTTTTCAAGTTCATTGAATCGAATGATGAATCCATTATAGCTGGAAATGAAGTACTGGTGGTAAACAGCCGGGATGACCTTGTTGCAGTTGGGAAGAGTGTCCTTTCAGGAAGGGAAATTAAGCACTTCAGGTCCGGTGTCGCGGTGAAAGTTCACAAAGGAATCCTGCAAGGGGAAGAAAAAGAAACCGAATCAGATTAGGCCCCATTATTGTTCAGGGACGTTCCTCTTCTTCCTTTGAGGTATTTGTCAAGAGACGTCAGGAACATTGCCATTATCATCACTGCACCTCCCAGGATCACATATATGCCCAGATGCTCATGTGCGAGAACAACTGCAGCAAGTGCAGCGAAAATGGGTTCCGCAACAAAGATTATGCCTGCAGCAGTTGGTTCCACGTAAATAAGGGCAACAGTACTGACATAATAGCCAAAGACACTCCCGAAGATCGCCGTGAAGATTATTGCAAATGCCACGTAAAGGTTTACAGTGCCCAACCCGCCGGGTGTGAATGGAATGGAAATGGTGGAAAATATGGTAACTGCCGCTATCTGATAGAATGTAAAGGTAGATGAGTTGATGTTCCTTGAATGCTTTGAGACGTAGGCGATTTGCAGAGCATATCCCACTGCGCAAATAAGTGTCAGGAGATCGCCCAGTTCTGTGCCAAGATTGCTCATAGAGCCGAGAGACATAAGAATAAGCCCTCCGAAGGCAATTATAGAGGAAAAGAGGTCCACTCTGGAGACTTTTGTCTTCAGGTAGAGGTATGACATGAGCGGAAGGATGACTACGTATGCCCCTGTGATAATTCCGGAAGCTGCTGCACTTGTGTATTCAAGGCCCACTGTCTGGAAATAATAACCAATGAAGAGGAGAAACCCCGCAACCATTCCGTGCTTTATGTTGGTTGTGGACAGGAAACCCTTTCCCCTCCTTACGAAGAAAGCCATCATTATGGTAGCTGCCAGGAACCGCAGTGCAAGAAACGGGCCGGGGCCTATATATCCAAGCGCCACTTTGACCACTGGGAAGGTAACCCCCCAAAAGAAGGTCACCAGGAGCAGCATTCCCATGTAGAAAATTTTTCTATCCATTGGCTTCCCTTGAGAATTTTAGGCTATAGATAACACTTATGCCATATGTTCAGGAAAACAGATTCAGCAGAATTGAAGGGTGTCTTGCAACCACTGACAATACAAGCCTGGAAGGGTAGTCAATATCGCCCACGCTGTTTATGGTTTCCAGAACCTTTGGGGAAGAAAGTACCCTGTAAATCGCCCTGAGAGAATTGTCACTGAGCCGGGCGAACATTCTCTGCACAAGCCCATCCATCCAGAGTTCCCTCCCAATCTCAGACTTCCAGTAATTCTGGTACCTAGATAGGTAATTAACACTGTAATCCTCCCTTTCAAATGCCTCTGTTAAAGCCCTTGCTGCATGTTTAGCAGACACGATACCCGTGTAAATGCCGCCGCCAGTGAGTGGTTTCACTATGCCTCCGGCATCCCCGACGAGGAGTGATCTTTGCCCATAGGTCTTCCTCAGATAGGATATGGGGATCGGGGCCCCATTTATCCCAAGGACAGCATCCTTCGGAAAATGTTTTGAAAGCGTTTCATAATAGGATCTGGTGCCTGAACCTATTGTTCCTACACCTATCCGGGAGATATTCCCTGTTGGAACAGCCCAGGCGAAGAAACCCTTTGAAACATTTGATCCGAGATATACAGACACGCTGTCCTGATCTTCCATCTTGAACGCAGAATCCACCTGATATGTGGACACGACTCTTTTGGGCTTTTCCGGAAAAAGGTCTTTTCTAACTATGCTGTTTGCACCATCAGCGCCTATTACAACATTTGCCTTTTCTGTTTTCAGTTCTCCGTTTTCACGGTACTTCACTTCGGCAAAATCCTTCCCAGCAGATACTGAACTTACCCTGGCATTTACCTTAAGATCCGCGCCTGAATCGACAGCTATTGCTGATACATCTTTGTCGAATGCGTCCCTATAAATTACAATGGTCTCCTCTGTTTTTTCAATGTGGAGCGGTTCCTCACCTGGAAAATAGACATTTGCCCCACGCACCCTGTTTGCGATGGAATTACTTTTTACGTAACTGAAGACCCTGTTTGTGACAACACCCGTGCAGTCTACCGGCCTGCCCACCTCTGGATGCTCCTCAAGATTGAGGACCCGGAACCCCTTCTTGGAAAGGAGATGGGCCAGATAGGAACCCGACGGGCCTGCACCAACCACGATGGCGTCCTTCACAGGCAAGTAGTGGCTTCCTGTTTAAAACGTTTGACTTTCTGCAGTTTTGCCACCATTTTTTCATGTCTGCCAGAAAGTGATTTATCATGAAACGACATTTTAAATGTGACAGATGAAAGAGATTAAACCCGGGGAACTGAGAAATATACTTCTTGAAGTTGCATTCAAAGGCCGGCTGCCAGTTATGATTTGGGGGGCTCCCGGCATAGGAAAATCCCAGATAGTAAGGGAGACCGCTGCTGAATATGGGCTCTCTATGCTTGACCTCAGGCTCAACTACTACGAGGAATCCGATCTCCTGGGAATCCCGGTAAAAACTGAACGCGGCATGGAGTTCATAAAATATTCCCAACTTCCCTCCTCTGGAAAAGGTGTCTGGTTCCTGGACGAACTTACCCATGCAAGAACATCCCTACAGG
>JAJZKS010000007.1 GCA_021850835.1 Thermoplasmata archaeon | reverse complement strand
GTGAGAACCTTTCAGCCGCAATGCATGACTGGCCGGCGTTCCATAATTTAGCCCAAATGAAGGCACTTAATGCATTCTTTAGGTCTGCATCTTTCCAGACCATGAATGGAGCTTTTCCTCCCAATTCGAGAATAAGTTTCGCCATGTTAGATGAGGAGTGAGACATAATTCTCTGGCCAGTAGATGTGGACCCTGTCATGGTCACGAGGCCTACCTTCTTGTGCTCTACAATAAAATCACCAATCTCTGATCCTTTCCCTGTAACGAAATTTAGCACACCCTTCGGAACACCAGCTTCTGCAAATTTTTTGACTATCCATTCCGCCGTAAATGGGGTATCACTGCTTGGCTTCAGCACAACGGAATTGCCGGCCATCAGAGCTGGGGCAAGCTTTCTGGCAACCATAGCAGCAGGAAAGTTCCATGGAGTCAGGGCAACTACAACGCCATATGGGATTTTATGCTGGAAAATCTTTCTCGACGGCGAGTCTCCCTCAACTAAGTCGCCAGTTATCTTCCTTGCAAATTCAGCGTAGTACTGTAATTGGTCTAAGACACCGTCTGTTTCCTGCCTGGCTTCAATGGTGGTTTTTCCATTTTCTTCCTGAAGGAGGCGCTCAAGTTCTGATCGTGATTTCTCAATGAGTTCTTTTGTTTTGTAAATCACTTTAGACCTTTCCACTGAACCCTTTGAGTACCACATTTCAAAGCTTTCATCCGCTGCATCTATTGCAGCTTTGACATCTTCTTTCGTGGCAGCCGGAAACTTGCCAAACAGCCTCCCCATGGAGGGATTGTATTTTTCCAATTCACTCTCGTTGCTTGAGTTGACCCATTCGCCGTTTATGAGCAGTTTCATGATATTTCCATGTTGGCATGTCATAAATGTGTTTTCAAAATATGAATGGAAGGGTCACGTTTTATGAGGGGAAATTCTTAACACTCGTGTTTTTACTCTTTCGGAATCGAGTTCCTTAATTGTTGTACTGGCAATCCATTTTGCAGATTTCGATTCTAATTTCTCCAGCTTCCTTGCAAGTTTCATCGCTGATGAATGGTTCTCACTGGAGGATTTACCTATGACTCTGAGAGCCCAGCATACGGCTTTCTTCACGAAGTTTCTCTCATCTAATGCACTGGTTCTAATGCATTCTAGGTAATACTCAACAGCATCTCTTTTCTGGAATTCAGAGACATCTAATTGTGCAATAATTGAAAATGATGATCTCTTGACGAATTGCTCTTCTCTTGAATGCCATGCTTCTATTGCTTGTGAGAAGATTGGTGAATTTGACAGCAGGTTCCCGGCAAAATGGTCACAGATGTCCCATGAACCTATTTTGCTAACCATCTTCTCCGCTACAGGCATGGTTAATTCATTAGATGGGAAAACCATAGTAGAGAGGATCATCGCCTCGTGTATTCCGGAAAACCACAGTTCCAGTGCCAGACCCTCTGATTGACCAATCCTCCCTGATATTTTCCTAATATTAGGAACTGGTACACCAAGTGCCATATCACTGTTTATTGAAAAGTGCTTCATATTATTCAGGTATTCCTTTTTTGAAGCTTCTCTGAGAGCATTTAAGATTTCAGAGATTGATTCCAGTTGCTTATTCAGTTGTGGCAAAATTACACTGTGGTACCCATATTTACCCAGTTGAAAACTCTTTTCCTTAGTGTGCCGCGAAGGAGTAACGAGTTAAGAACAACACTTGTTGAGCTCATGCCCATGGCAAGTGCCGATAGAATGGGAAGCACAGAATAGATCTGCAGGCCGAATAGCGGAACCAGAGCCCCGCCTGCAATCGGGATCAGGGCCGAATTGTACCCAATTGCCCAGAAGATGTTCTGCTTGACTTTCCTTATGGTTTGCCTGGAAAGGTCTATTGCGGATAGAACCAACATTATGTCATTCTTCGCAAGAATGACATCCCCGGCTTCTTTTGCAACATCTGATGCTTCCGGCACTGCTATGGCGGCGTCAGCAGTCTCCATTGCCACTGTGTCATTTATTCCATCTCCGACAAATACCACAAAATCTCCCTCTTCCTGGTATTTCCTCACAATCTCCGCTTTCTGGTCAGGTAGGCATTCGGAGTGGTAAGAGTCCAGGGAAAGCATCTCATAGATCCTGTGTGCTTCAGATTCCTTGTCTCCGGTAACTATTGTTGTTTTTATTCCACGTTCTTTAAGTTCCCGTATGAGCAATTCTGATTCCTCCCTAACAACATACCTGAAACTTATATCACCTATATTCTGGCCTTCAAGAAGTACTTCAACTGCTGATTTCAGGCTGCCGGTTGATTTCACAATCTCTGCAGACTTGCCGGCTACTGTTCCTCGAATCCCCATTCCCGGAGTCTCCTTTACATCTGAAGCATTTGAAAGGGAGATCCCTGCATCTATAGCATACTTCACTATGGAGAGTGCTATAGGATGGTTGGAGTTTTTTTCAAGAGATCCGGCAATAGAGATCAACTGATCCCGGCCGATGGAACTGCGGACTTCAGATACTTCCGGAAGTGTTCTGGTAAGTGTCCCTGTCTTGTCGAAAATGACCCGGGTAACACGGGAAATCCTGTCAAGAGCACCGGTATTTTTCACAATGAGGCCATTTTCATATGAATATGTGGACGAAATGAGCATTGTGATGGGTGCTGCAAGGCCAATTGCGCATGGGCATGCTATAACCACCACTGAAACAAATGCTAGAACTGGTATATCCCACTGTCCAGTTTGTCCCACGCTTATGAAATAAGCCCATAAAGCGGCAGAAATACTTGCGGAAACCAGTACTATTGGAACAAAGTACAACGAGAAGACATCCGCAATTCTCTGAATTCTGGCACGCCCGGATGTGGCTGTCTGGAGCATATCATATATCTTCCTTATGGTGGAATTGCCTCCAGATTTCAGCACAAGTACTTTTATTGTGCCATTGAGGTTTTTCGTGCCTGATATTACCCTGCTGCCCTCTTTAGCAAATACAGGTTCCTGCTCTCCTGTTATTGTGGATGTATCTACATCTGCAGAGCCTTCCAAAACCACTCCATCTGCGGCCAGAATTTCGCCGGGCTTGACTAAAACTGTGTCGCCCTCACTTATGGAATCTGACGGGACCTCCAGAATCTCAGAACCAACAACTTTGTGTGCGGTGCCAGGGATAAGTTCAAGCAGCTTGGATGCAGCATCGCCCGCAGATTTCTTGGTTATTGTCTCAATGAAATTTCCCGTGAGTATGAGGGTAATAATGAAGGCGGATGCATCGTAGTATGTGGATGATTGTGAAATCAATCCTGGTTCCAGTGTCACCACTAGCGAATAGAAAAACGCGGTCAGAGTTCCAAGTGAGATGAGAATGTCCATGTTTCCCATCCTGTTTCGAATGGATTCGTAAGCTCCCCTGTAAAATCCAATGCCAGAATAAAATTGCACAGGAAGGGTAAGCCCAAGAAGAATCCAGGATTTAAGTGCTATACCGGGAATGTAAGTGAGTGCAAGTACAGGAACCGAAAATAACCATGCAATGGTTAACTTCCATCTTATGGCCCTTACCTGTTCCTCAGGGGACTTAAACTTATTAAGGCAGTCTGTGGAACAGAAAAAATAGTCCCTGCCGTCTTTTGTAAGTTTCAGATTTGAAGTGTCCGGAACAAACATGCCGCAGACAGGGTCTGTTGGCATATTTTCACCTTGTGAACTTCAGCGGGTTTGCGTCAAACTTCTCCTTGCAGTGAAGGCAGCAGAATGAGTAATCCTTCCCCTTATAGTTCGACTTAAAGCCTGTATCGTCTGATACTGTCATGCCGCAAACCGGATCTACCATTTTTGCCATAAATTGAAATCGTGTAAGTATACATAAGTATTCACTTATCAAAATGGCTAAATCCATTAATTCAATTTACCAATATGAAGAGAAATCTCTCCGAACTTGAGCAAAGACTTGTAACAATATTGAGGGAGAATTCAAGAAAATCCATTTCAGAAATAGCGGAGGAACTTGATGTTTCTAGATCCACTGCGAGGAAGGCCCTGGATTCACTCCTGGAGTCAGGGAGAATTAAATCCTTTACAGTGAACCTGAACGATGATGAGGAGGACATTGCCGTCATTCAAGTCGAAGATATCACTCCAATCCAAAAGAGATTCATTCTGGAAGATTTCGAACTCATTGACGGGAGCCATTTGCTTGTGGTACATTATGAAAACCTTCTGAAACTTGATGACGCCATAATCAAAGATGTAAAGATTGCAAAGAGAAGGACTATTGGGGAGAACCCTGGAAGGATGGCACACCTTCACTGTGACCTATGCGGAAACGACATACCGAGGGACCCCATCGTGGTAAAGTCCAGAGGGAAAGCGTATTTTGCATGTTGTCCTGGCTGCGAAAGTACGCTTAAGAAGAGAATTGCAGTAGCAGAACTTCGGGATTAATGGGAACGAGCCATGACAGTAAGAATACAGAGGATCTATAGCAAGGAAAAGCAGGAAGGTTTGAGGATTCTTGTGGACCGCCTTTGGCCACGAGGAGTTACCAAGGAGTCTGCAAATCTTCACTCGTGGTTCAGAGATATAGCGCCCTCCAATAACCTTAGGAAACAATTCTCGCATGAAGCGGGCAAGTTTCAACTTTTAAGAGAAAGTTACCTGAAGGAACTCAGCAAAAATCCAGAATTCCAAAGATTGCTGGAATTATGCAAAAATAATGATGTTGTATTGCTCTTCCCAGCTACTGGCACTGAACATAACAATGTTGTGGTGCTGAAAGAAGCAATCGAAAAGGAAATGTCATAATAATGGTCACTGATTCTGCGCCGTAAGCCTCAGCAATTCCAGCTCTTTGAGAGTTCGTGCCCTGAGAGACCCTGGTGATTCATAGGGCTTTTGAAGCTTGCCCTTTTCCAGCATCCTGATGAGGATATTTTCCATCTTTCCCCCACACTTGCAGATTGTGTTAGTCTTTGTTGAAGGTACTGAAAGTATACCCATGCACTTGTTGCACCTTAGAAGATTCTTCTTCCCTGAATGCTTTCCCCTCTTAGTAAGGGGTGTGCCATTGAGTTCAACTATATCCATGGCAAAATCATATGGATGGGCAGAAGCTATTGAAGTCCCGATACCGAAAGCTTCAGCACCAGCTGCCTTTAGCTCTGCCAGGTTCTCAAGCTTGAGGCCCCCTGAGACCATGATTTTGACATTGCTGTATCCCCTAAGATCAAGTTCCCATCTTACCTCCCTGACAATATTGGCGAAGTTGCCCCTCCTAGAGGATGGGGTGTCTAACCTAATGAAATTCAGGTCTGGAAACATTGTAGCCGCCTTGATGGCTGCGAACTTCTCATCCATGTAAGTGTCAATTAGAACAGTCTTCACACCCTTCGGGCCAGCAGCTTTTACAGTCATTTCCCACGCCTTGTCATCGCCAAAAATAAGGGACAGCGCGTGAGGCATGGTTCCCACTGGCTTCTGCTCGATGAGCTTCCCTCCGAGAATTCCAGATACTCCATCCGCACCGCCAATATAGGCCGCCCTGTCAATCATAGGCGAAATTGCGGGATGCATCCTTCTGATGCCAAATGAGAAGAAAGGTGTCTCGCCCAGGACATCCCTTATTCTTGATGAATAAGTGGAAATGCCCGTAGACTGGCAGATGAAGCCAAGGATGGATGTCTCGAATTCCCCGAAATCGTCATAATTTCCTTCAATCCTGATGACCGGCACAGGATTTCCCGCCATATCCCTGGGACTAATGATAGTGCCTTCAGGTATGGCATATACATCCACCTTCTTTCCCGTGAGAATCCCCAGAACTTCATTCAGGCCAGTGAAATTGACCCATGGGTCCAGTGGCCCTGAAAGAGTTACCTCTGCAACTATATTTGCATCATGCTTGACTCTAGAGGCTGCATTGAGGCTCCTTTCAAAGTATACGTCTGATGCCTGCCCCGCCATTATCTCTTCATAAGTTGCTGAACTCAGCCCCAATTGCCGATCCTTTTCCGCCGATGTCTTAGATGCCATGCTTTAATTCCTCCAGGGCTTCGGCGGATGTTAGAATTCTGGCACCGTAGTTTCTCTTCATGGATGATATTGCTTCCAAGTGTCTGTCTGGAGATATTGCCCCACAAAGATCTGAAATTACGTTCAGTTCATAGTACCTGTAAAATGCTCCAGCCACTGTATGCTGCACGCAAATGTCCGTGCTGATTCCCAAAACATATAGCGTACCAATGCCCAGTGCGCGCAAATAACCGTCCAGGTCGGTGTCGTGGAAGGCATCAAAGTGCCTTTTTGTTATCCTGTAACCTAGAATATTTTTGAGTGAATCCACCTGCTGGCAACCCCAAGTCCCCATAATGCAGTGTTCTCCCCATACCCTGAACTCAGGGTCATTGGGGATGGAGTATCAAGGGTGAACACGATTTCCGCCTTCCCTTCCAGCTTCTTTAGGAATGTTGCAATCTTTCCAGAAACTGCGACCGAGTTTTCAGAGCCAAATATCCCAGATACAAAGTCATTTACTATGTCAATTACAAGAACAGCGCTTTTCATCCCAACACCTAATCCTTCCACCAGATAGTTTCCTCTCCGCGATCCTCAATTGTTATGCCCATTTCCCTAAGGTTTTTCCTAATTTCATCTGCACCAGCAAAATCCTTCTTTTCTCTCATTGTGCGCCTCATTTTAAGGAGAAGGCCGACTAGTGCCTCACTGGTGGAATCCCCTTTCTTTTCAGGGATTATCCCTGTGAAGCTATCAAGCCATTCTATTGTATCAATTGCAATTGCGATTTCGTGATCCCCCAGGTTATCAAGATGCGTATTCCATTTGCCAATGTATTCCAGGAAATCCCTGAAAAGTAGCCGAAAATCAAAATTGCTATCCATTCTTTCAGAAAGTTTTGCTATTGCAGGGTTTTCATTTAATTTCCTGCTTGAAATGTTCTTAAGCTTAAGTTTCCTGTATATTGTATTTATTGTGCTAATATTTGCCCTGGCTTCAGTCATCAACTCAGGGGAAAAGCTAACAGTGGTCCTGAACTGGACATTGAGGAGCGCATACCTAAGTTCTTCAGGTAGGTAATCCTTCAGGACGCTCCTGATGGTGATGTAGTTTTTCAGGGACTTGGACATTTTTTCCTCGTTCACATTGAGCATTGCACTGTGTAGCCAGTATCTGGCCAGAAATGGCTGCCCACTGATGGATCTTTCAAGGGCGATCTCTGCCTCATGATGAGGGAAAATCAGGTCTGTCCCACCACCATGGATGTCGTATGTAGTCCCGAAGTACTTCTCAGTAATAGCCGTATCTTCAATGTGCCATCCCGGCCTCCCTCTGCCCCAGGGAGATTCCCAGTAAGGTTCACCCGGTTTCATCTTTTTCCATATGACAAAATCCCTCGGATCATGTTTCTCTTCAGTAGATTCCACCCTGGCACCGGCTCTGAGAGACTCCGGATCCTGGCCCGAGAGTTTTCCATAGTCGGGGAACTTTGCAACACTGAAATAAACCCCGTCAGATGTTTCATATGCAAGGCCTTTATCAATGAGGATCCTGATCTGCTGTACAATCTCAGATATGTGGCTGGTAGCTTTTGCATAAAAGTTGACGCTGTCTATCTTCAGAGTCTTCATGATATCCATATACTCTTCCGAATATCGTTTTGAAATGACATCATAAGGGACATTCTCCTCATTTGCCCTTTTGATGATCTTGTCGTCTATGTCCGTGATATTCTGGAGATAGAATACACTGTAACCTTTGACCCTGAGGTATTTCACTACTGAGTCAAAAAAAGTATAGGTTCTTGCATGGCCTAAGTGGAAAGTGTCCTGGACAGTTGGACCGCACACGAATACCTTAACGACGGTACCGGGGTCAAACTCCAGATTTTTTTCCTTCCTGGATAGAGTATCATAAGCCAACATTTATGCTGGTATATATTGAGGCATTGCTAAAAATTTGTCCTTTTCAAAAAGTTCACTTCTGGGCTCCAAAAATTGCATCATGATTTGCATTCAGGACCGTTTTTACCCTATAGGAAAGAAATTTGGAGCCAATGCATAGAACCTCTTCCTTTTCAATGTCGATCACGGAAATAGTTGCATTCCTTATTTTCAGGCCATAGCTTTCCAGTTCATCAAGTCCAAGATACATTGAAATGGCAGCCCTGATTGGAAATTCATGGCTAACCAAAATCCAGTTTCCTTCAACTTCGCTGAATACTTCCCGGAACCTCTTCTGGTGTGATTCCCAGGTTTCCATGCCAAGTTCCTTCCTGCTGAGCTTAGGAATTTGGTGTAGAGGGGTGTTGTTGAACCTGCCCATGCCCGATTCAACAATGCGCTGTTCCACGAATTCAGATATCCCGATAGTTGAAGCTATGATTCCGGCAGTTTCCCTGGCTCTCTGCACAGGGCTTGTTGCGATGAAATTCACTCTTATGGGGGAAAGTTCCAGAGCTGCTTTCCTTGCCTGGTTTCTCCCTTCCTGTGTAAGTGGATAGCCGGTGTAATCTGCAGATATTATGTTCCTTACGTTTGTCTCACTTTCACCATGCCTGACGAGAATGGCTATGCCCACATATACATATTAAAGAACTGATATTTAAATTACCTCAATGCTGCCACCAATATCTGGAGAATTCTGGCATTTCAGCTTTGGTTCAATAATGATTATAAGGGGATCATGACTTTTCCATAAACTGGAAACCCAATATTGCGGTGTAAATCATGGTTGACAATGAACATACAAACAGGCTCATTAATGAGAAAAGTCCCTATCTGCTTCAGCATGCACATAATCCAGTGGACTGGTATCCATGGTCTGAGGAAGCTTTCAGGAGGGCCAAGGAAGAGAACAAGCTTGTTTTCCTGAGCATTGGATATTCCACCTGCCACTGGTGCCATGTCATGGAGAAGGAAAGTTTTGAAAATGAGTACGTGGCAAGGGAGTTGAACGACCTTTTTGTATGCATCAAGGTTGACAGGGAAGAAAGGCCTGACATTGACAGCGCATATATGACCGTAAGCCAAATGATGACAGGCACCGGAGGGTGGCCATTAAACATTATCATGACACCGGATAAGGTCCCGGTGTTTGCCTTAACATATATACCCAGGGAAAGCAGGAGGGGGATGGTGGGAATCATTGACCTCACCAGGCAACTTAAGGAGCTCTGGACGCAGGGCAGGGAGGAAGTAGAGAGGAGGGCAGAAGAAGTCCTGAATGACCTGAGGAGAGTTACTCAAAGCAGAAAGGGAAAATCTGTGAGCCGGGAAACCATAGATGCCATGATTTCACAGCTAAAGCAGAGCTATGACAGGGAATATGGCGGTTTCGGTAATGCCCCCAAGTTTCCTTCTCCACAAAATCTTATGTTTCTCCTGAGGGCGTACAGAAAATCCGGAGACACAGAACTCCTTGAAATGGTTAAGAAGACCCTTGTTTCAATGAGAATGGGGGGCATATATGACCACCTTGGATTCGGGTTTCACAGATATTCGACCGATGCCGGATGGTTCCTTCCCCATTTCGAGAAAATGCTCTACGATCAGGCACTTCAGATGATGGCCTATACTGAAGCATATCAAGTTACAGGTGAAAAGCTTTTCAGGGATGTGGTTTACGAAATTGCATCCTTCATGGAGAGGGAAATGACTTCTCCGGAGGGTGGGTTCTATAGCGCAATCGACGCAGACAGTGAAAACGAGGAAGGAAAGTTCTACACGTGGAGGGGTACAGAGATACTCCAGCTTCTTGGGAAAGAGGAAGCTGATATCTTCATGTCGGTGTATAATTGCGAACTTACCGGAAACTATATTGAGGAGGCAACCGGAAGGAGCACTGGCAAAAATATACTTTTCCTGAACCGTAGCCTTGAAAGTGAAGCAGGCAGGTTAGGGTTGCCTGTCGAGGACTTAAAGCAATTGCTGGACAGAAGCCGGGAGAAACTGTTTCAGTACAGAGCAGGAAGGACACGTCCCCATCTTGACGACAAAATACTCGCCGATAATAATGGCCTGATGGTTGCTGCTCTGTCCAAAGCACATAAAGCATTTGGAGAAGAGGCATTCCTTGCCTCGGCGAAGAAGGCTGCTGGTTTCCTTCTCGACAAGATGTACAGTGATGGGCGCTTGTTGCACAGGTACAGGGACGGGGAAAGCGCCATCAACGGATATCTGGATGACTACGCCTTTCTTGCATTCGGCCTCATAGAACTGTTCGAAAGCACAATGGATGCAAAATACATCGAGGTGGCCAGGAAACTCTCAGAGACGGCAGATTTGCTATTCAAGGACGAGAAAGAGGGAGGTTATTTCGGATCACCTTCTGATGGAGAAGTCCTGCCGGTGAGGATGAAAGAGGGACATGATGGAGCTATACCATCCGGAAACTCAGTCCAGATGCTGAACCTTCTGAGAATAGGGACAATTCTCTCTGACCTCAGGATGAAGGAAGCAGCAGATTCAGTTGCAGATGCATTTTCATCGGATATTCAGAGGGGAGCCATGTACCACTGTTTCATGGGTATAGGAATCATGTACTCCTTAAATTCAAATTATCTGGTGAAGATTGGTGAGAAACATCCACTTTCCAGGAAAGCCTTGGATTACATGCAGCAGAAGTATGAACCATTTGCTGAAACTGTGTTTCTTAACGATGACAATAAGAGTTTGGCTGAGTTATTGGGAGAAGCTTCTTCTGCAGGAGATGCGCACAGAAAAATACTCGTCTGCATAGATAATAACTGCTTTCCGCCTGTGGAAAACATTGAGGAACTCAAGGAACTAATCAAGAATTGAGTTATTATTAAAATTTAAATTTAATTGAAAATTATATTTGCTGGTTCATGGTAAATGTGGCGATTGTTCCCTGGGTCTTGAGATCCACTATCCTTACCTGGCTGATGTTCTGGTCTCCATGAACGTTAGGTATGCCTGAAATCAGTGCTACTGTGGAAACACCAAAGTATTGCGGACCTTTAACAGATATATTCCATAACCCTCCAACATTTGAAGCGCTGGGCTGATCTGCCGACAGCAAGTCATAATACACGCTATTATTTGTAGTTGTGATCACCATCTGCACCTCAGAAAGGCTAATGTTGCCACCGTACTGCACGACATACATCTGGTAGACAGGCGGATTGTTGGCCACCTCGTTGACTTGAATTGAAGCCTGCGGTGTTGAAATTCCAAGGAAAGTAGTATAGCCGCCCAATATAGTATAAAGAGTGGCAGCGAGCACTACGGTAATTGCTACGAGCAAAATTGTCGCTATGATTGGAGAAACTGCCTTGTCATCTTTGAGTATGACCTTTTTCATTTGCACCACACTATAGAGTAAAATCTATACCTTAGCTCTATACTTAAAACTTATCACAGTTAATGCGAAAAATTCGCCCTAATACCTACATAAAAGAGTGGCGCCCAGTCAACCCCATGAGGAATTTCCTGCATATGTATGGGAGGATGCACCTAAGTTTGCTAAAGCTTGTGCATATAAGATTTTGAAGCCGGGATTACTTTGTATTATACTTCCTTATTCCAGTTTCTGTGCAGACTCCATCTATAAGGTCGTACGGTACCTTCTCAAAATACCGGTTCCAGCAACTGCCATCCTCCAATCCAAGTTCATTGCATGGATGTTCTCTAAATTCAGGATAGGTGTCCATTGTCCAATTCCGTTCTTCCTTCATTCCTAGGCCAATGGCATAGTTGCACTTCGAAAAATAGTGCATTGTGGAAAAGAGTGGGAGAGTGCCGGCCTTGTGTATCAAGGTGCCATCGCCAAGCAGGGAATCACAACCTACCAGGCATAAATCTGCCATTCTGCAGGCTTCTCCCATCGAGGCATCTGTGAGCAGTATTGACCTGAGGCCTTTCTTCAGCAATTCCAGGTGAAAATAAAAGCCCTCAAGCATAGGCCTGCTCTCCAGAACGTATACTTCGCGGATCCTGTCTGAATACTTCACTAGTGCCGAAGAAACCTGGGAACTTCTGCTGATTGTGGCCACGCTTATCCTCCTACTGAATAGGGGGCTGATTTGTTCAAGTGCAGTTGAACTCTGGCTATTCATCCTTAACTGGATTTCCTGGCATTTAACTGCAATATCTTCATCATTTTCAAGAGCGGTGAGGAGCTCGAGTAGAGTGTTTCTTACAAGCCCCATTCCAGTGAAATATGCGTAGATGCTCTTTGCGATAGTCTTCAGTTTTTGTTGATCTGATGTGGAGAACTCCTCAAAGAACCTGCATAATTTAACAGCCAAATCACTAGAGCCTGAAACATTGTCTCTAACCAATTCTTCATACCTGGCTTCTATTGGTGTTAAGGATGTCATACTTCTCCGGTCTTAAAAGGCCACGCCTCCTAAGGGTTCAGAGTGTTACCCTCTGCAACTATGAGCCTGGGTTGGGAATCTAGCTCAAATGGATCCTTATCCCAAACGGTAAATGAAGCAAGTTTTCCCTTTTCAATGGTTCCAAGGTTGTTTATTCCCAGAATTTCAGCAGGTTCTCTGGTGAGTTTTGCAACGGCCTCTTCCCTGGTCATTCCAAACTTTAGGAAGTGCCTCATTGTGAGGAACAAGTTTCTCTGCAAAATTACTGGGTGATCAGACATCATGCAGAACTTCACTCCAGAATCCATAATGAGCTTGCAGTTTCTCCAGCTTTCATGCTTCAGCTCAACCTTGTACGGGTGGGAATCAAGCGGGCCATATATCAGAGGAATGCCTCTCGCCTTCATTTCCCTCAGAACTTCTGGCCTGTAGAAGTCCATTCCATGGTTTATTATAGCCTTGAAACCGAATTCGTCAATTAAGCTCATAAGGACATAGGCATCATCTTCCCTGTGAAGATGTGTCATAAGCCTCTCTTCCCCCTTTAGGATTCTCATAAAAACCTCATCCAGAGGCTCGATCTCATCTTGCACTTTCTTCCCGGCTTCTATCATTGAGAGAAGTTTCCGCGCTTTTATAAAGCGCTCCCTCAGAAGTGCTATTGCTCCCATCCTTGTTGATGGGCGCTTGCCTTCCCATTCCTTGGTGCTTCGGGGGTTGTAACCAAGCGCAGTTTTTATACCTATATCCTGGACATAAGCATCTTTGATGTTTGATGCAAACGTCCTAAGTAACACTGCTTTCCCGCCAATGGGGTTTCCGCTGCCTGGCAGCACTACAGTGTAAAGTACATTGCTCTCCACAGATTCCCTGAAGGCAGTATCGTCCATGTATACGCTGTGAAGGGCATTCACAAGTGGATATATAGGATCCATGTGTTCATTTGCCTCATCCTCTCCTGAAGGTTCTCCTGCCCTAGCCATGCCAATATGTGCATGTGCGTCTATGAATGCAGGAGTCACGAAACCCTCGGAAATGATTTCCCCCTTTGGCTTATTCGTACTTAATTCAACTATGTCTTTCTCAAAACCTATGTAAACATCCTTCAGGATCTTCCCATTATTATACAGGGTTGAAGCTTTTACATACTTCATATTACATGATGTGATCCTTTGTATTTTCAATTTACGGAGCGCTTGATAAACGGAATTTTGCGGAACAGCGAAATTTTTCCCCTGGTGGAATAGATACGAGGCCAATTCCATTGTTAAATGCATCCGGGGCGGCACTCATGGGCTCTGCTGCAATAGACTCCTTGCCGGCGAATTGCCCATTGTACAACACCAGATATGGCATGTTGTTATTCTCTAGGATTATTCGCCTGTCCCCTGCAAAAAGCACTGGGGTGCTGTTTGTGATATATGTATTGTCAAATGGCAGACCGCCCTTGGAACTGAGGGTCTTGGGCTTTATGGCTGTTATTGTGCCATCAGGAAAAAAACTTGATTCAAAGTTGAGCCGAAGGAGGTTCTGTTTTGAATCAATGGCCCAGGAATCCTTGAACCTGAAATAGGGATGCATTCCTGCCATGAAGGGGGCATTGACGCTGCCCTTGTTCTCAGCTTCTATATGTATGGAGAATGAACTGGAATTAATTTCAAATTCCAATTTCAGGAACAGTTCTGTAGGATAATTTGAAGTTGAGAGCCTGATAGTAAAAATTCCTCTATTCTCACCCGCCCTCTCAGCAGACCAGTTGAGCTCTCTCGTTAAGCCATGGATGCTGTGCTCGCCGCTGTTCTTTGGTAGCAAGTACTGCTTGCCTTCCCATACATACATTGCGTTCCTGACCCTTCCAGCATAAGGAAGCATAATCGCCATTCCACCATGTGTCTGCACTCCGTCCTCACTGGGTTTCAGAATTTCAAGGCCATCCAGAACAAGGGACTTTACATATGCGCCTTTTTCCATTATTTCCACAGAGCTTCGGCCATCTGCAAGGATCAATATTTATCACACCTTTAGTGAATAGGAGTTTGGCTTTCTTAACTTTTTTCTGATTTGCCTTCACCCTGTGCATTACATCCAATGCAAATCTAATACCCAAGCATACTGAAAATCGCTAACCTTAATTTTCATTTGCCCCTACAGGGATGTTGAAAGAAATTCAGGTCTTGGATGATGTGTTCATAACAGAACTCCACTGCCTCTACCTGAGGGACATATCAACCGCAGTTGTTTCCGACCTGCATCTTGGCTTTGAGGAAGAAATGAACCTGCATGGCCTCTTCCTTCCAAAACTACAGAGGGAACATGTCGAAGGCATGGTTGACCGGATCATTGAAAGGTACAACCCAGATAGGCTCATAATTAACGGTGACTTCAAGCACGAATTCTCTAAGAACCTTCCTCAGGAATGGGATGATATCATGCATTTCATATCCCGCTATGAGAAGCAGTTGAAACTCCATTTTATAAGAGGGAACCATGACAATTACCTTATCACTATCCTGAAGAGAAAAAACATAGAGATCACAGAAACGTTTGAGGATGACCGGTATTATATCTACCATGGGGATCGGGACCATAAATTCAGGAAAATTACAATTCTGGGCCACGAGCATCCCTCACTTGTTCTCAGGGACAGGGTCGGGGGAATGTTCAAGATTCCTGCGTTTGTGTTCAATGAAGAATCAAAGATCCTCATTACTCCAGCAATGAGCTTCTTCTCCTCCGGGACAGATGTTGCGCAGAGCCTACTAAGTGAAGAACACTTTACACCTGTTCTTAGACACACAGATTCCAGCAAGTTCAGGGTGTATGGGGTAACTGAGGAATTCGGTCTAGTGGACTTTGGATACCTCAAGGACATACAGGCCAACAGGCAATAGGAAACTGATTGCCTCTAATGCTTTCATTTACGCCACGAAATAAAGGACAAAGTGCTTAAAGACCTGCCATATCACCTAATACTTTTAATAAAACTGTGTAATCAACGGTAAAGCCCTGGTAGTGTAGCGGCCTATCATACGAGCCTGTCGAGCTCGTGACTCGGGTTCAAATCCCGGCCAGGGCGTACCTTACAAATCCTGCGGAAGAATGGTTAGCATCCTGAAATCTTCCGTGAAACGGAATTTCTTTTTCAATTTTGAATGGCAAATGAGCGAGAATTATGGATTATTTGCTACGTCGCCTCATCAAGGCTAACCACTTCCTCAATGAGATTGACGTGGTCAGCCCTGGCAGGCTTTTTCCAGTTTTCCGTTATTCCTTTTAGAAATTGTATTTGGAGGCTCTTTTCAACTATGTAGTATGATATCTGCTTTTCAAGGGTAATTTCCAACTGCAGAAAAATTGGCCCGGTATATCGCTTTATGACTTCATTTGAAAAATCTGTGAAAAATTTCGATTTTATCTGGAATTCCACTAAATTGTCATCCATGCTCACAATCTCACTCCTGGCACTACCTTTAATGGCAGGTACCTCGGTCTTGAAAATCAGTTTCTGGATCTGACCTTCTGAAAACTCCTTGGGAACATACTTGCCGAGATTCTGCACAATTCCTTCATTCTGTCTCTTGATCTGCTCTGAATCGTACCTCCAGGCTGTTTTGACTACCAGGAAATCTCCAAGGCTGTTGCCGTTTCTGGAAAATAACTGGAGAAGGTATGGTAAGCCTTTGCCTTGTGGCCCGGAGTAAATGAAACGTTTTGAAAACAGGTGATCTTTTATCAAAAATTCAGTTATAATATCATTGACTTCCTTAGCAACTGATTTGTTGTATTCAACGTTTACATAAATATCTCCCTTGCTGTGGAATAAGTTTGGATCGACGCGACACCCGGGTATTGCATTGATCCGTTCATAAAATGGAATTACAAACTCAGGGAATTCCATTTCCAGGATTGTATTGTGCACGCTGGACTTTTCTCCTCCACCCCATGATGCCAGAAAATTGTGGAGGGCATCTTTTTCAGCCTGGGTCGGTTCAAAACCAAGGTTCATGTATGTCTTCAGTCCCCCACTGTCCCTTGAGATGAACATGAATCCGTCTTTGACAATTGAATTGGAATCTGCAAGGTTCAGCTTCCTTGGCATTAGTTTCTCTATTATTATTACAGTGCAGCTATCAAGAACCTCGTGACTAAACATCAAATTCTCCTCCATTAATCTTGTATTCCTTCCTGATATCATCAAGCCTGTTTGAGAAATCAGCTCCGAAGAGATATCCCAGCCTTTCAGCACCAAGGTTGCACATAAACCAGACCAGAGATGGATACTGCAAACCATAAGGGGGATTTTTCTGGCGGGAAAGAGATTCATCCACGATAAATTCTTGCGCAGGGAATGTTATTCCTTCAGATTCAAGCACGGTATTCTGGACGACGCTTAGAAACCACATAGATGAGTTCTTGAGTAGCTCATTGGGGGATAATTCAAAGTATTTTGGCTCCAATTTTGCCTCATTGTACTGGGCTTTAACCTTCCTCAGCTGATCCTCAAGGGAACGCAGGAAGATTCTTGGATGCAGGTTTCCCATCTACGGGATAGAAAACAAAGTTGAACTTATACTTATGGAATAGTCGCACTAAAATGTATTGAAGAACATAATTAATTAGATTTCATTATTTGAAGGACTGGAGAAATTGGCTACATATATCTTTCTGGACAGCTGCGCAGTATTTTCCCTGATAAAAATTGTGTGTTTACATTCAAAATGATCACGATATGTTGGCTTTCCGCACATTGTTTAAAATAAAATATCCGGACTAATTTCAAATGTACTCATTAATGAGCCACTTTAAAGGATTTGTTAAAATAAACCTACAGCATTGCCAGTGCATTATAAATGGGCATTCCTTATATATTAGTGTCTCGTTAATTATAATTACTATCATTTAATGTCTTAATGGTACAGGAAAACGGTCGAAAGATACTGGATGTAACCCATATTTCTTCAAGGGGAACATCATACAGGATTACACTCCCGAAGAAAGTTGCAGCACAGTTGAACCTCTCAAGTGAGGATGACATAATCATATTCTACCAGGAAGATATGGGAAGAATTACACTGGAAAAGCTGAAGCACTGATTATCTTAAAGCTTATTGGAAAAGAAAAAACAGAGCAGTAAACAATTATCATGAAACTATGGCTTCTGGTCACTCTTCTCAGGTCCACTGGCCCACTCATTTCCCCACTTCCCTAAGAGATTGATGACTTCCTTCAAAGCCATGCCTTTCTCAGTGAGGGAGTAGGAAACATTGATTGATTGGGTGGCTACTACCTCCCTCTTAATTATCCCTCTGTTGACAAGTGTCTTTAGGTTGTTTGAAAGTGTCTTGGAGCTTATTCCCTTAGCTACTCTAAGAAGCTCATTGAAGCCCATGCTTCTCGTCATCAGGTACCTTATGATTATTAAATTCCATTCACTGCCTATTTCCCTTATTGCTGAAACTATCGGGCATTTATCAAGCTCTGCGTGCTTAATCATATTTTGGTACTTACCTGCTGGTTATCTGATATCCCTCATTCCTCTTAAAGGATATAAATGTAAAAAGTATATCTACTTAACATGGTAAACTGATAATCAAGGCATGGAATAAATTCCTTGCCGGATTGCTATAGAGGATGTATTGAGGAATAATTCCTCTAATCCATGAAAAATGGTGAAAAAAATGAA
>JAJZKS010000189.1 GCA_021850835.1 Thermoplasmata archaeon | reverse complement strand
GAGACATTTAGTATATTAAACAAACATGAAAGAGCACTTCCTTGAAGGCGAGGAAATTGTTCTTGAGTCCAAAGCTGGCAAAATCCATGGGAAAGTGAGGTCCAGCGATGATCTTCCTACGGGTGTCCTTTTCACCACTTTCCATTACCATGACCTCCCCGCAAATGTGTTGACTCCACCCACATTCGATCCACCTACGAAAACACCTGCTTACAAGGATGCCAGAGTGAGAGTTTTCAGCCTTAAAGAAAGGTGAAAACAATGAAGGAGGCTTGGAACTGAGACCGCAGGAAAGGCACCAGGCCTCCTCTGCTTCTTTCTGCTCTTTCATGTTTGTTTAATATACTAAATGTCTCATGAATGCAATGGTAAAACTTGTTCCTATCACCGAAGAAGAATTTAATGCATTCTTGGATGCATCTGTCAAAAACTATGCCAAAGAGAAGGTAAAATCCGGAAACTGGCCCGAAGATGGATCTCTTGAAAGGTCCATGGGAGAATTTAAAAGCCTGCTCCCGGACGGCAAGGATTCTAAGGATAATTACATTTACAAAATAGTAGATAGCAAAACAAGTGAACCGGTTGGCACAATATGGGTGGCTATACGTGTAGAGGACGACCTGCCAGGTGCATTCATCTACGATATCACTGTGGACGAAAAATTCAGGAGAAAGGGGTACGGGAAAGGAGCCATGAAAGAGCTTGAAAAAGTTGTAAAGAGCCTCGGTTACCACAGAATATCTCTGCATGTCTTCGGCCACAACAAAGTGGCCATTTCGTTATACCAGAGCCTGGATTACCAAGTCACAAACATATTGATGTCGAAAACCATAAAGTGATGTGCCTTTCCTTTCTAATTACAGGCAGCTACATTTTTGAAATGCCAGGCCAATTTCGGGTTCAGCCAGAAATATAACTTGTTAGGCCCTTAATTAAGGTTCAAGGTTATTAAGCACAAAAAAATGATTATTCGATCGAATCGTGTTTGGCATACCTGACGCTGCATTGATTTCCCTTGGATACCTGGGAATATTCGCGCTGAGTTTTGGGACCAACCTTATAGTCTTTATTCCTGTGCCATACCTTCTACTTATTCTATTCGCAGCACTAAGTGGCCAGTTTGATGCTGCCCTCCTGGTGCTATCCAGCGCAACAGGTGCTGCAATTGGTAAAATGGTAGTTTTCCAGTCTTTCTACACTGGTTCCAGGGTAATTAAGGACAGCGCGAGAAAGAACCTGACTGCATTCCACACATTTATTGCCAGATATGCCTGGATAGTGGTGTTCCTTGCTGCCGCCACCCCTATTCCTGATGATATTGTTTACGTTCCCCTGGGGCTCGGGCGATACAACAGGATAAAATTCTTCATTGCCTTATTGGCTGGAAAGACCGCCATAACATTGATGGTTGTTTACGGTGCATTTTTCCTGACTAACACAGTGTTCGGTGATTTTTTGCTTGGGAGAGACCAGGCTAGTATTGTCGAACTGGTAATTGCCGGAGTGGTGTTTGCTGCCATTGCAATCGTAATAACCATTTTGATTTCCCGCATAGACTGGGTTAGGTGGGGTGAAAAGCACTTTCCCAAAAAGCATGCCTCAAAAGAAAAGAGCTAATCCTCCAAAATCAGGAACCATTTCCAAGCAGGAATTCAAGATTTTTCTCGAGTATCTGTTCAAAACCTTCCGGGTATTCATGCGCTATTCCGGGTATTACCTCAAGCCTGCAATCAGTGCCGTTGTTTTTGAGCATTTCGAACAGCTTTTTCGTGCCACTGATGCACTCAGTGTCGTTTTCGCCTACCAGCAAGTAAGCTTTTCCATGCCTTGAGCCGAATTCTTGCACACTACTTTCCAAATCAAGAGGATCTGCAAGGTATGGCCCCATTAGAACAAATCTCTTCGCTGGTATTACCTGGTCTAGGCATATTTTAGCGGCCAGTGCACCTCCCATTGAAAATCCTGCGATAATAAAGTGCTTTTCGTCTATTCTGTATTTATGTTTTAAATTTTCATAATGTGTACTTATTTCTGGAATGGCCTTGGAGAAGTCGGTCCAGACAAAGGCATTGGGCATTGATGCCTGGCTAGACTGGGGGGCAACTACTGTCCATCCCTTCCCAGTCATGAATTTCCATTGTTCAATGGCGTCATCAGCAGACTGGTTGTTTCCATGGAGGGCAATAATCAAAGGAGTATGACCGCCTTTACTGGACTTTTCACTGGATGGCTCAAGAATTTTCAATTCGGGCTTTAGGCTCTTCTTTCCTTCAATTGATAGTTCCACATTCTTCTTAGAAAAGGCCCTGAATCTGGGATTATCGTGGAGATTCGCAAGATCAGGATCGCTCTCCAGCTGTTTTGGATCTGTCCAGTACCCTTTTCCTGCTGCTTCTTCCATAATATCCAATGCTCTGGGCGAATCTCCCATAATATTTTTTATGCAGTAGGCATAATTGTAAAGCGCGCCCGCTTTCTCGGGAAACTTCCCCATCATCTCTGAGACCACTTGAAAAGCTGCTGAATAATCCTTATTGCTGTATGATTCAAACATCCTTTTTTCCAATTTGTGATATTCTGTTGAAATGCATAGCACCCTAATTGCTGTAAGAACTTGGCGATTTTAAATATGACTGCCAGGCTATTTGCAGAAAATCAACTCATAATGTTAAAATAAATATGTAAGGGATAAAAATGCCAATTGATTATTTCTGGGGGCCTATTCTCCGCATTATCTGGCCCATGCCTTTCATCAATGCCATCATAACCGACATGGAAAGCATGATATCCTCATCACCCATGAGATTCCTAAGTTTTAGGGGAGAATATTTCTTGGGATCCTCAATTGCATCGTGAATATTGTCAGTGATATTCTCCATGTTGAACATCAGCCCCTTTATCATATCCGAGTTCTTCTCTGAGCCCATTGCGCCCATTACAGATATTAGGACATTGAGGGTCTTCATCATAGACAGTGTAAATTCCTTTGAAGAGAAGAATTTCCCCAGAAAATCCACATCTGTTGGAAGATAGTCATTGATTAGGCCGGTCATAAGATCGAGAATTCCCGCTGCTTTAAGCTTGTCAACTGCACCCATCAGGGACTTGATCACATCTGCGTTGTCCACTACCTTTACCAGGAGTTCCTCCATCTCATCTTTTTCCAAAACATCTGGCCTTTCCAATTACATCACCCCTCTAAGCATTCCACTGAAATATGTGTCAGCAGAGGTCCATTTCAGGATATAGTCCAGCTTACTCTGGAACAAAGCTCTTGGGGGCCTTGTGTACGAGAAGTACAGAGTAAATGCCTTTTCATCCCCTGTTACTGTAGTACAGGCAACCGAGCCGTCGTATAGCTCTTCAGCAACAAAGCCGGATATTTCTGATGCAATGCGGCCAGCCAAATACTCAGCCTGGAAGTGTGCTGTTGCTCCGGCTTTGGAAATTGGTAGATCCGTTGCATCACCAATCACGAAAACATTGTCGTAGTTTCCATAGTTAAGGTGGTGCCTGTCCACCATAATGTATCCCTGATCGTCTGCCAGGCCAGATTCCGTTATGACTTTCTGCCCCTTGTGCGGTGGCACAAGTATAAGGAGATCGTATCCGAGATCCTCGCCCTCTAGCGATGTTACTGTTTTTTTCTCACCATTTATGGACTCGAGGTTGAACAGTGTATGGTAAATTATTCCTTTTTCGTCGAACAACTTCTGCACATAATTGGAAACGTTCTCCATGGTAAACACTCTGTTCAGGGGGAAAGCGTAATGGATTTCGGTCTTGTCCCGTATTCCCCTTCTCCTCAGATATCTGTCAAGCTGGAAAGTGAATTCATATGGAGCCGGTGGGCACTGGTAAGGTATGCTTGACGGCCCGATCACGATCTTGCCGCCTTTGAACTCTGTCAGTTTTCTCTTGAGATCTAGTGATGCCTCCAGCGTGTAGAAGTGGCTAGCTTCAGTTTCAAATCCCGGGAACTCTTCAGGAACAAGCCTGTCGCCAGTTGCAATTATGAGGTAGTCGTAAGTGTAGTTCTTCCCTGAAAGCGTTGACACACTCCTGTTCTCTACGTCGATTCCTGCAACAGTATCCCTTGCATAATTGATCCCGTAATTGAAAAGGAATTGGGGGGACTTCACGCTTTCCCTGTAATCCTTTACCCCAAGCGGGATGTGTATACCATCCGGTTTGAAATAATGGTACTTGGAGTTGCCAATTACGGTTATTTCTGCATCTTCCCTGTTAGTGAGGAACCTGAGCTTGTTGGCCATTATTGTGCCAGAAGCCCCATCCCCCAGAATCAGTA
>JAJZKS010000188.1 GCA_021850835.1 Thermoplasmata archaeon | reverse complement strand
AAACAGGAACAGGTAATAGAAACTCCCACGTTTTAAATAAATCCGGACAATTTCCACAGGCTGCCTTGAAAAACGTAGGTACCGTCACTTTTCTGTCAACCCTCCGCGGCCTGGGTTATTCTTCCATCTGGATTTACAGCGCAATCTACCTAAGAACGAACCTGGGGCTCTCCATCTTTCAGGACGGGGTGATCATAACACTGGGGAGTGCCATTGCTGCGGCTGTACAAATCTATGCAGGCATACTTGCGGACAAATTTGGCTACAAGCGTTTCATAATCCTATCCGTGGGCTTGTGTGTTATGCTCTTTGCAGTGCTGGTTGCAAGCCCTGAGGTCAGGAATTCCTCCCTCTACTACCCCCCAGTCTTCATGGGGCTAATGATTGCAAATGCTGCACAGGCTCCTGCTGCAAATGCTATCGTCTCTGAATCCAGCAGTGTGAAGCTCCGCGGATTTTCAATTCTCAGAATTGGAAACAATATCGGTTGGGGCATAGGGCCAGCACTGGGTGGATTTCTCATATATAGTGGGAGTTTCTATTACCTGTTCCTGTTTGGGCTTGTGACCACAGCATTTGGCTTTGTGCTTTCCTTCACCCTGAGCGAAGTGAAGGCCAGTGGCCCAAGGGCAATTCAGTTATATGCGGGAAACAGGCTTCTTCTTGTGCTTTCCTTTGTTGCCCTGCTTCTCTTCATAGTTCAGGCGCAGGAAACAATTACACTAACAAATTACGCAAACATTCTCAGGGGGCTCAACTTCAATGAACTTGGGATCATCTACCTCACGAATGGCATAGTGGTCATAGGAACTCAGGGGTTCATATACAAGGCATCCAGAAAAATTGGCAACTACTTTTCCTTTGTAATTGGGGGATTGTTATACACTTTTGGCTTCTTCTCCTACGCATTTTTCTCAACTCTTCAGGGTTTCATCCTTGCAACTGTGATCCTGACTCTCGGAGAGAATTTTGCATTTCCAGCAGGCTATGCTATGGTTTCTATGGTATCCAAGCCAGAGAATATAGGTAGGAATATGGGGACATACAATGCCTTCATATCGGCTGGAAGGGCCGTCGGGCCGTTGATTGGAGGTGCGGTTCTTAGCCTCACCAGCAATTCCTATGAGCTCTGGGCACTTACCACTTTTTGGGGATTCATCAGTGTCTTTGTGTTCATGGGTGCATTCCGGAAAAAAGCGGGAATTGCGGAACAGATCTCGGAAATTGCAAGCCCTTGAAATAAAAAAACTCAGTACCTGTCCCTGAAATCGTCTGCATTGAACATGTATTCAGAGTAGTTCCGCTCTGCCTGCTGCCTCGCAGGCCCCAAGGTCTCAAGGAAAGCACTGATGGTATCTGCAGAAAGCTGCTTCATCTCTCCGCTGAGGATCTCTCCGCCTTTGTACTTCGCGTAAATGCCTTCAACCTTATTCTGGTCATGTTCCAGCATGCGGTAGATATTGAATGCAAAGTCTATGTCCGGATTGGCCCCGTATTTCCTCTGCTCTTCTGCGGTTTCCTTTCCCCCTGAGAAGGCATACTTCATCAATTTCTTCCTGACGACCTTTGGGCTGTCATCCAGGTATATTCCACTGTTAAGGTCAGAGGATGACATCTTGCCTCCCCCTTTGAGTGAAGGGATGAACTTAGAAATTATGGATGATGGCTTTTCATATCCCAGTTTAGGAATCACGTCCCTTGCAACCTTGAAGTGGGGATCCTGGTCAATTGCGTAAGGAATAAGGCATCGGATATTCCTTCCGGATAAGGCTGACAAAAGAAAGGCAGGAACAGCCTGTATGCTGGTAAAGAAATATTTTCCAATGCTGTCGCTGTCTGTAAAGCCAAAGACTGCCTTAGCTGTAGAGGCTGTAATGTGCCGTGAGACCCGCACAGCCTGGTTATAAAGGATCCCTGCCTGCTCCGAGTCCACTATGATGTGGGTTTTTTCCGGATTAAATCCGAGGCTCAGGATATCAAGGATGTTGTTTCTTGTTATGGTGCGAATTTCGCTCTCAGGGATATCCCTGAAGAGATATTTTTCATCGTCTGTAATCTGTATGAGCAGGTCAACGTTGAACTTCTCCTGGAGCCACTTGGTAAACATGAATGGCAGGAGGTGACCAAGATGCATGTTTCCGGATGGCCCACGCCCGGTGTAAAGGTAGAAAGGCTCCCCTTTCCGGTAGTTTTCAAGTATTATGTCGAGGTCCCTGTGGGCAAAGAAAATGCCGTAATGGAGAAAAGGGTGTATTTCCCCGGTCAATTCCTTTATGTCTGACAGGATCTTGTCATCAATCAGCTTTGCCCCGAACTGGCTGGCTATCCTGCTGTAATCGGTTTCCTGCAGGTCGCTTGAGACTTCCCAGGGCGTTACTTCTGCTTTATCTGTCAATATGTCTTCTCCTTGAATGGCAACTATGGCGTCTTCATGAAGAGATCCTTCTCCATGGCACTGCGGAGCTTTGAAAGTTCATTGGGCTTGAATATTCCATATTCTGTTATGAAAGCAGAAACATATTTTGCAGGCGTGACATCAAAGGCCGGATTCCTAGCGTGGCTTGATTCCGGGCCAAGATACTTTCCGTTCACGACGAGGACCTCTTCCTCCGGCCTTTCCTCTATTGGTATTCCTTCACCTGTAGAAATGCTGAAATCAAAGGTGCTTCCCGGTGCGGCGACATAGAATGGAATTCCATTTTCCTTTGCCACCACAGCTTTCTCGTAAGTGCCTATCTTGTTTGCAAAATCACCATTGGCGGTGATCCTGTCGGCCCCAACGATGCAGAGGTCCACTTCCTTCTTTCTCATGAAGTGCCCGGCTGCGTTGTCCGCGATGATGGCATGTTCAATGCCTTCCTGTCCCAGCTCCCAGGCTGTTAACTTTGCTCCCTGGAGCCTCGGCCTCGTTTCATCCACAAATACAAAAATATTCTTTCCCTCAGCCTTTGCAAATCGCATGGGGGCAAGGGCTGTTCCCCAGTCCACTACCGCAAGTGCGCCGGCGTTGCAATGGGTGAGTATCTTTGAATTATTGCCTATGAGGCTGTTCCCATATTCCCCGATTTTCTTGCTTCTTCCGCTGATCTCGTTTGAGTAGCGGGTTGCAGCGCTCATGTCAAAGTTGTTTGCCTTCATATAGGCAATCGCCTTGAAAAGGTCAAATGCTGTTGGCCTGGTCTTGCTGATTTTCTCAACAACCTTGGCCATGTCTTCACCCTTGAGCTTGGCCATTGCAAGCCCATATGCAGCAGTAACCCCAATGGCCGGGGCTCCTCTCACAACCATGTCCTTGATCGCGTAAGCAATATCATCAGAGGTTGATGCCTCAAATACCTCTATTTTCTCTGGAAGTTTCCTCTGGTCAATGAGCTTGACTTTGCTGTCTTCATACCAAACAGCGAACAGATGCCTTACATCGCCGTCTATGTTAACCTTCATTGGGAGGTTATACGTTCTTTAAATATATGAATTACCGGGTATCGACAGGCAGTATAGTGTTCTCCCTGAGTGCCATAAGCTCTGGAACTTCCTTAAGGTCGACAAATGGGCTGTTCACATAATTTTGCGGCTCCATCTCGTTGAGGATGAATTTCCTGAAGAGATAGTTGTGTATTGCAGGCACCTCGTAGTGTGATACCAGGTCCACCAGTTTCTTTGTCTTTGCTTTGGTGGATTCAATATCAGCCTTGTTCTTGGCGAGAAGCAGTGTATTCAGGGCGAAATTTGCGGTTGAACATACTCCTCCTGCGGCACCCTGTCCAATGGATTCATGGATGTATGCATCCTTTCCCTGGTACACTTTGAGCCCCCTGATCTTTAGAAATCTCGAAAAAGCTTCCATGTCATTGCCGCTATCTTTCATCCCAACAACCTGCGGATGCTTGTCCTTAAGCCTTCCCACTAATTCAGGGCTCAACCTGAATCCGCTCAGGTAAGGGTTGTTGTAAATGTACATGTCCGAATCGAGCGCAGAAATAACCCTGTCAAAGAAATTCTCCACAGAAGCTTCGCTGTATTTGTGGTAAAAAGGATTAATGCAGACCATGTTTGTGTATCCCAGGTCAATCGCCTCTTTTCCCATTTCAATGGTTTCTTCTATATTGTTTCTGCATATTCCAGCAAATAGCTTCAAACCAGTGGACTCCTCAATCACTTCCCTCAGGAAATCAGCATGCTTCCTCTGGGAGATGGATGCAAAACCGCCCGTGGAACCTCCCGGGAAAAGGCCATCAAAACGGTTTTCCTTTGCATATTCAATGAACCCTATGAGCACTTTATGGTCTATCTCGTCCCCATGGAATGGAGTAATCATAGGTATGATGATTTCTGGCACAAAGTGATAATGACTCTGCGGATAATAAAATGGTGCCTCATGCTTAATATTAGGTGGAT
>JAJZKS010000187.1 GCA_021850835.1 Thermoplasmata archaeon | reverse complement strand
CCTGCCAGGTTCTGCTATATTGACAAGGGTCAGCAGTTCTATACCCCTTCTCCTGGCCTCTTCCTCAAAGACCACTTCAAACCTCTTGCCTAAGAGCCTCCTTTTCCAGATGAATGAAGAGAAATCCTTCTTCAGTGAATAGCTTAGGTATTCAATCTGCTGTTCAAGGACTGCAGCATTGTTGACTTCGTTCTTTGATTCGGCCTCCACAAGCTTAAGGGTCAGTTCGAAGAGTTCCTCTTCTCGCTTGTAATAGTCCCTCATTGTTGTGATATGGGTAAGCTCATTGCCTCTTTTCTTGCCCATGATGACTTCAGTGAGTTCCTTGAGGGTTAAGGCAGAGTCTGCTCCGCTCTTCAGGATATTCACGATCTCATCCTCAGCCACCGGCACTGCATATTGCCGTGTCCATTTGTTTACCAGAGGCCTGAAGTCTCCCTTTGTGTCCCTGATCTCATTGTAGAAATTCCTTACGTCTTCTTGTGTCAGGCTCTCCCTTCTTATGATGGAGTTTGCAATCTCGACTCTGTTGTGAAGCAGGATATTCTCAGAAATCTGCTTCCCTATAGATATAACGGGGTTAAGGGCGAGGGACGGTTCCTGGAAGATCATAGCGATCTTTCTTCCTCTTATCTTTGATATGACAAAGTTATGGCGCTTTATGAGGCGCTTGTTCCTCTTTACCCTCACATCCGTCTCAGACTTTACGTTTATCCTGGCAAGTTTGGGAAGGTCGTTGAGGATATTGTAATTGTCAATGTAAATTGAGCCAGAAATAATCCTGCCTGGAGGATCTGGAATAAGATCCATTATGGAGGTGGCAGTAACACTCTTGCCGCATCCGCTCTCTCCAACGAGGCCAAATATTTCACCTTTCTTAACGGCGAGTGTAACCCCATCTAAAGCCTTGACGATTCCCTTTGAGGTGAAGAATCTGGTTACCAGATTCTCCACTCTAAGGTACTCCTCACCATTGTTCTTGGTTTTAATTTCTTCTTGCTGTTCCTCTACCATGATAGTTTACCTTCTTAGTTTGGGGTCAAGTACATCTCTAAGCCCATCTCCCAGGAGATTGATTGACACAGTGAACAGTAGGATGAAAATTCCCGGTATGATAACAGGCCACCACAGTCCTGCACCGAGCCAATTCTGTCCCAGGCTGATTATGTTTCCAAGTTCGGGGAAGTAAGGGTCACTTATAACTCCCAGATAGAAAAGCACAGCAAAGAGCTGCATGATGCTACCCAGATCCAGTGAAATCTGTACGAAAACTGGTGAAAGCACATTCGGAAGAACGTGCGAAAATACATTTCTTACTGTGGAAGCTCCAGATGCAGTGGCTGCTTCCACATACTTCATAGACTTTATGTAAAGTGCCTGCCCTCTTGCCAGCCTTGCATAGGTTGGCCACCATACAATCAGAAGGGCATAAACCGCCATTATGATGTATCTTCCAAGAAGGAATATGAAAGCAAGGGCAAGAATTAGGAATGGTATACTGAAGAATACATCGGTAATTCTCATCAGTATCTCATCAATGTATCCGCCCTTAAAGCCCGCGATTGCTCCAATTACTGTGCCAATCCCTGCCCCTATGAGCACGATGAAAAGTGAATATCCAATATCGAATTTTATAGCCGCCAGCGATATGGTTAACAGCGGATACTGGTGCGAATAAAACTCAGTATAGCCAAGAAGTCCAGGAAGCCCATGTGAAAATGATGGGCCAATAGGTGTAACAGCTGTTGGAATGCTGAAGGATAAAAGGTTGCTGGCGTTTGTAACCCCAAGATACCTGGGAAATACCAGGTCTAGGAATGCTATAATGAAGTAGAAGGTAGTGATTATCATCCCCACCAGCGCGAGCTTATTCTTCAAGAGCAACCTAAACGTGTGAGAATAATCTTCAAGTTTTGGGTGTCTTTTCTTAACAGGCAGCTGTTTCGCCTGCATCACAGTTGTGTCTACCATTTTTTCACCTTAATACCTAATCCTCGGGTCTATGAACGCATAGGCTATGTCTACAATGAGATTAGCCGCCATGAGAGTTACGCCAAACACGAAAGTCGTGCCTAGAACACCATATATTGCCACGTTTATAACTGCATTCAGTGCCAGTATGCCCATTCCGTAATAGTTGAAAACGGTCTCTACTACTACCACTCCTCCCAGAAGCCCAGCGAAAAGTAGCCCAAGAACTGTTACTGTGGGGATCAGGGCATTCTTCCTTACATGCCTCTTTATAACAAGGCTTTCAGGTACACCCTTTGAACGTGCAGTCTTGACATATTCCTGGTTGGAAGCATCCACCATTCCTGCCCTTATAAACCTCAATATGGCAGCCAAAAGAGAAAGCGTTAGCGTTACAACAGGCAAGATGAGATAAATGAATGAACTGTAAGCAAGTTTCCAGTCACCATGGATCAATGCGTCGAATAGAGGCAAATGTGTTGGCCCAGTCAACCCAGTAGATGGGTCGAACCAAGGCGGCGGGATAGCCCCAACGGCGTTAAACGAGAATTTTCCTGCTATTGGCAATACTCCAAGCGGGTTTCCAGCTATAACATTCTGCCCAAAGAGAAGTTGCAGAAGCAGCCCAAGAAGAAAAACAGGCATGGCATAGAAAGCCAGCGAGAACACTCTCCCTGTCTGGTCTGCCACGGAATTTGGCCTTGCACCAATGTACGTGCCAAGCGGAATTGCAATCACAATAGAAAGGATGGTGGCAAATAATGCGAGCTGGATTGTTGCAGGGAAATAAAGCTCTATGCCTTTCAGGACAGACCCTGTATAGATGCTTGTGCTCATAGTGCCCCACTGTCCAGTAAACAGGGCCTTAAGATAGAAGAAGTACTGGATGAAAATTGGATAGTTCAAACCAAGGGCAGCCTTTGCATTTGCATATTGAACTGAAATAGGCACTGGTGATTTTGGGTTCACAAACCTGGCAACGAGATAGGTATCTGGAAACATCCTCAGAAGAAAGAATACAAGGAGAACCAGACCAAGCAGTGTTGGAATTAACAGCAATAGCCTCCTAATGATAAAATATCTTAGCTCCATACTATAGACCCGACCAAATTGTAATATCGATATATAACCTTTTTCCGAAAGGCTATTTCATTGGTTATTTGATGAAAATTGCCTTAGAAGCTATTGCCCAATCACTGTTTTAAACATGGCCATTCTGGTACAAAAAAATCTAGATTTCATTTCTGTCAATTATGGGAAACTGGTGAATCTGCAATGAAATGAAAATAGAGGTAAGTTGAATGTAAAAATGTGAATTAATTTGTGGCTGATGGAGTTATGTAGTGGGATGTTGGTTTCCTGTTCTTGACATGGTTGAACCACCAAATCTTTGAAACAAGCTTCACATCCTCGAACGGGTTCTCTATTGAAGGTTCCCTGAAGCACTGGGTAAAACAGTCATTGCACTGGTTGTCGTAGTATTCCCAGTTTGGTTTCTTGTTCAGGACAACTTCCATGTGTGTGAAGCACGGGTGAACCTTTCCACGGTAATCCGTGTAATAAGTGGTCTGTCCGGCCCTGCATGGTGAAACCATCTTGCCGTCCAGATAATCCACCGCCTCCTTGTAATAGCTTCTCGTGTTCCCGAACACATGGTCATTGTAGTGGTCAGCGGCATATGAGAAAGCCTGTCTTATCATTGCGGGCTCAACCTGAAAGTCCTGGAAGTAGTATGAACTCTGGTCCGGGAAGCACATTGAAAGCGGAACCCCGAGTTCCCGGTTCGCGTATTCAACCATGTCCTTTACCTTGAAGTAGTTGAAATTAGTCACAAGTGCGTTTGCTGTAAGCACCTTGACCTTGTCTTTTGACTCCTTAATGGTTTTTACCACGGTGTCGAAGATCTTGAGGCCCCTGTATTCGTTGTGCTCTTCAGGTATGTTGCTGTCAAGTGAAATGGTCATGCCATCAAGATATGGTGTTATCTTTTTCAGTACGTAAGGGTTGGTTCCGTTTGAAGCAATATGGGTTATGAAGTGGTTCTCCTTCAGCCTCTTCAGAATGGATTCAATTGATTTGTTAAGGGTTGGCTCTCCGCCAGTCAATGAAACAATCTTGACCTTGTTCTTCTTCATCTCAGCAATGTGCTTGTCAATGAGTTCTTCGGGGAAGAAGATTTTGCCCTGCCAGGCATTGCAACTCTTGCATCTGAGGTTGCAAAAGTAGTCGATGTTCCATATCATTGATTTCATATGGGATTTCAGTAATAATCAGAATTAATAAACTTGTTGGGAAGGGATAGTTGAAAAATTTCCACCCAGTTTTCTCCTAAGATCAACTCTGCAAGAAATTTGTCCAATCAAAGGAGATCTCCAAGGTCCCTGTTGAAAGGCTGTTCAAGCCAGTAGGTCATGAAAACATCATCCACATATTTTCCATCGATCACAAACTGGCCCTTCCCAACAAG
>JAJZKS010000186.1 GCA_021850835.1 Thermoplasmata archaeon | reverse complement strand
AAGGAAGTGCCAAACAATGTATATGTATAGTTCAGAACAACCGATGTTGTTCCGCTTGAGGCATATGGGACAGATACATTGGCAAAACCGTTGGCTCCTGATACTGCATCATAAGTAGTGCCTTGGTAAAGAAAGCTGAGTTTCAGGTCCCCATACGGGTGCCCATAAGGATCATAAGCGTAGGTAACAATTGTTGCATTCCCTCCATTGAGATAGTACCCGTAACTTACAGCAGGCGCCCTGGAAGTAAATGGGGCTGAGTTGTAATTGACAGATGTTTCATAGGCCAGCAGGCTCGAAAATCCCACTATGGCTACCATCAGCAATATCACAAACTTACTGGTCAGGGTGCGCCTCAACTCGTAAGAAAAAGGCCTCAAAGCTTCTCACCAACCATTGCAAAGAAGTATTCCTCAAGATTTTCTCCCGCAGCCTGAAAATTCCTCAATCTGTACCCACGATTAACAAGTTCCGAGGATATTTCAGTGTACCTAACTCTAGGGATCAGCAAGTCCCTTATTGTGACTTCCTGACCCTCTATTCTTGGTTCTCCGAATTTTTTCAAGATATTGACCAGTTCATCATTTGGGTTGTCCACTGCAATAAAAATAGTGTCTTTGCCCAGATTCTTCAAGTCACTTCTTGTTAGAACTTTCAGCAACTTACCATGGCTTATAATAGCCACTCGATCAGCTATGCTCTGAACCTCAGTTAGGATGTGCGATGATAGCAGTATTGCCTTACCATGGCTCCTGAGATTGTTTATGAGCCCCCGGACAAAGACCACTCCCTCAGGATCAAGGCCGTTGAAGGTCTCGTCGAAAAGGATGTTTTGTGGGTCCCCTATGAGGGATTCTGCAATGGAAAACCTCTTCTTCATGCCTTGGGAATACCCGCTCAATTTGCGATTCATGTAACCTGATAATCCAACAGACACGAGGCTCTGTAATATTCTTGATTCCGCTTCTTTTCCCCTCAAGTTGTAGAAACCGGCGAAATACCTCAACAGGGGCAATGGCTTTGCATTGGGCTCAAAGTTTGGGAACTCCGGTACCCAGCCAATTCTCCTGGAAGCCTCAAGTTTTTCGGATACTATGTTGAACCCGTCAATCTCTATTTTACCATCATTGGGCAGGATAATTCCAGAGGTCATTCTTATAATGGTGGTCTTACCCGCACCATTCAAACCTACGAGGCATAACACCTCGCCGTCTCTTATCTCTAGGGTGACCCCGTTAACAGCCAGCGGCTGTTTAGTTGAATATGACTTAGATACATTATCAATGAGTATCGTAATTGCACCATCTTGCGGAAAAAGCCTGATGAACCTTATTCCACATAACAAAAATATTGAGTTTCTTAATTAGCCTAATGGCTAACTTTTGCTCCACAGTTAGGGCAGAACTTCATTTCAGGTTTCAGCTCAGTTCCGCAGGTTTCGCAGAGCAGTGGAATGTATTTTGGTTCTTTCAGTGCCTTTTTGCTTTGAGGAACCTTCTCACCACTTTCGGAATCGACAACAGTGGGCTTGTTTTCAATTCTAGGTTCCCTGCCAAAATATGCCATCCCGATATGCGTCTTAGAGGATTTGGCATTGGCTAACTCCACTTCCTTGCGATGGTTTTCTTCCTCGCGTTTCTTTGTATCATCCTCATAGTGCCTTCTGGCATCGCTTATCCAGCGTGATATTTCATCGTGCCACTTCCTCGGGTCGGAAAGAAGAAATTCATACTTTTTGGGGGAACCATCCTCATCGAATTCCACTGTGAGGTACTTCTTTGTGAAGACCTTTATCATGGGAACCGAGGCGGAAACATTCTTCAAATCATAAAGTGGAACGTCCATGTATGTTTTAGATGAAGAGGCGTGCAGAAGTCCCCTTTTGCCTTTCTTCTCGTATATGAGTCTCTTGTCTGTGAGGAATAGGGTGCCATCCTGTATCTCTGCATCTCCTTCCTTGAGAGTCGACTCTTCCTGCATTAATTCGTGTTCGTCCACTGCGTATATAGGCATAGTCCGCTATAGATATTATTTAAACTAATAATCTTTTTTGGACTTTTCCATATCTACAAGATCGGTTTCAGTCTCCAATCCTTCCTCTTTGTATCTGGCGGAAAGTCTCCTCGGATTGAAATTCCTTAGGATATCAAGGAGAATTTCAAAGGATGTTTCCTTCATTCCGATTGCAACAAGGAAGTATACCCCTATTGAAAGCAGCGCCAGTGGGCCAAGTATAAGTATATCCTTGGGTGTCACGAAGTGAACCACCAGCAAAATGAAAACTGTCTGCGCTGCAGCGGGTATGATGTGCCTTAATATGGAAAAGTTTGCCCTGACTGATTCCACTTTTGAAACCACGGCACGATAGATTACTGTACTGGCAAAAGTAGCTATTACCATGGCAACGGGTGCTCCAATCCACCCTAATGATAGGTACTTGAAGCCAAAAATATCAGGCGGAACAAGCAGGACAATGAGAGCTATGTTGAGCACCACCATGCTGGTATCTATTTTAGCGATGGTTCCGGTCTTTGACCTGCTTGCTATGGCAGATACGTAAGGTGTATTTATTGCTGCAAGGTATGCCCTGAATGCAAGAAGCGAAAGCATTCCTGCATAAATTATGTAAGCCTGGTTGAAAATGTTCATCACGTAAGTGGCAAGAACAATGAGAATTATGACAAATGGCAATATGTACAGTGAGATGAGGTTTTCAAACTCATAAATGGAACGGTTATGCTCCTCTTTTCCAGCATGTATTCCTCTTCTTATCAACAGTGGCAGGAAAAACATGGAAAGAGAACCGGCGAGAGTTGTTATCACTGCGGAAATCTGCTGGCTTGAAAAGAATGCACTTGTCGCATTTGCCTCCCAGAAGAATTGAATCACAACCTTGTCAATGTTTCCGTTTATAGTTCCCACTGATGAAACAAGAACAAGCGGCAGCGCGAGAAGCGTATATGTTTTAAGCATGCTTCTCGTTGGCCGGCTAATTTTCCATGGCCTCCCGATCAATAGCGACAAAAGGAAGTACACCGTGAAAGTGACGCTGTAGGTTGCCGATATATATAGTGCGGCCATGTAGCCTGGCGATGATGTCCCGGAAAACCTGATAACCAATGCAAGGACGATGAAAATGGAATTTCTCAGGATTGCCTCTATGAGCGGAGGAATTGATGTCCTCATGGATTTCATGGTTGCCCTGAAATATGTGTTCGTGAAACCCAGGAAATTCTGGAAAAAGAAATACGGTATCAGGGAAATGATTATCCAGTACTCAATTGGCGATTGGAACCCCTTATGAAGTACATCCGTCCATACAAACAGAAAAGCAAATGTCAGGGCTATGAAGAGGAACCCCAGAATTAGCTTAACAAACAGATAGGTGCCATTGCAGACACCGAGGTCTTCCCCTTCTGATATCTTTATGGTGTGTGCAGTGGAATACCCAAGGTCACTGAACAGGGAAAGGACGCCGACAAAACCAATGCCCGCTCCCACAAATCCCCAGTCTGTTGTGCCAATATACCTTAATATGAAAAAGAGCCCAACGTAACCGAATACGGCACTTATGATATTCTGTATGATGATTATGGGCGACCGCTGGGTGAACACTGTTTGCGGTTATTTGAATCAATAGATTAAAGGTTGCGCTTCAGGCAATGCAGGCAAATTGTTCAGATAAAACAAAAAAAAGAGATGTCAGTTGGAAAAAGAGAATTGCAGTCTGGTTGATGGGTCCTTATGTGGCTTCATCCAGGATCTGGGGGCTGTTCAGAAGATGCTCCTCCACCCTGCTGAGAAGCCCTTTCAGGACTTCCATGTCTGAATGCTCCATGAAGCTCATTGTCTTGGATATGAATTCCTCGTGAAGCTCCATTATTTTTCTGTAGAATTCTGTCCCCTTTTTGGTAGAAGCGATGTTGACCACCCTCCTGTCGGTGTTGCTCCTTATTCTCTCGACATAATCCTTCATTTCAAGCCTGTCCACGAGGCTGGTAACCCATCCCTGTGTTATCATGTTGCTTTCTGCCAGTTTTACCATGGGCTGTGAACCAACTTCAACCAGCTGCTTCAGGATCCTGTATTCCATGATTGAAAGGCCATTGTTTATGAGCCTTTTTTCTGCTTCCCTGTACCATTTCCTGTAAATGGAAGTGACGAGCCTCCAAATCTCAAAACTTGCGTTGTTGTTTTCTGTCTTCATTTTACACCTCCTGATGTATCGTATTCTACCTGCTGTGTGCTCTTTTCATCTAATTGGCCCTGAATGGCACTTCCAAATGTCTTAGGACCAGCTTTCCCGGGTGAACTGTCCATGTCTGCCACATATTCTGCTTCAGAATCCACATATCTTTTTCCTCTGATTACCGAAACCACGGCAGCAGAAATGGACAGGATCATGCCAACATAGAATGCTACCCTGAGAGAGCTCATGAAAGCCGGGGCAAGTGTGCTGGGGA
>JAJZKS010000185.1 GCA_021850835.1 Thermoplasmata archaeon | reverse complement strand
CAACACACCGGGCCTTGTTATAGACTCAAACATGCACGATGGGTTCATCTTCGAAGTGTGGGACATTGTGGAGGCAAAGAGGATATTCCTCTCGACACCTGAGCATATGTATGATATCATGGGGATGATTGGATCAAAGGGCAGATACGTGATCAAGAGGGTCCATACCAAGCCTAACCATGAGAAGCTTCCAGATGAGAACGTTGCAGTCATTACGACAGACAAGCTTTCATTCATAGCTGGAGAGTATGTTGGCAAGGACGACCCTGCAGGCATAGTCAGGATACAGTCGGGACTGCCTGCATCCGGCGAATCGCTTGAAGCCTTTTCCCACCCGTACCTTGTATCGGGGTGGATGAGGGGTTCCTTCAATGGGCCACTGATGCCTGTTGGCATGAAGGACGCAAAAATGACACGTTTCGACGGCCCCCCGAGGGTGGTAGGCCTTGGTTTTGTAATGAAGGATGGAAAATTATCCGGTCCTGTAGACATGTTTGACGACCCGGCATTCGACGGAGCAAGAAGAACAGCAGTCAAAGTCGTTGATTACCTCAGGAGAATGGGTCCATTTGAACCACACAGGGTACCAGAAGAAGACATGGAATACACTACTCTTCCGAGAGTCCTTGAAAAGTACAAGGGCCAGTTTGAGCCAGTCCAGGATGGGCAGAAGAAAAAGAAGGAAATCAAGCTGTCAACTAAGGATGTTGACTGATCTTCTTCTCCCTTTTTTCTTTTAAAAAATTCCTCACGTCATAGAAGAATATATTGTCATAAGGGCAGGCTTCCAGGCAGGAACCTGCGCCAACGCATTTTGAGCTTTTGAAGTAACCCTGTTTTATAAACTGGCCAGGCAGGTCTCCTAATCCAACTTCACATGCACTAACACAATCCTTCGTAGGGCATGTAACACAGGTGTCAGGGCTCCTAACCTTAAGTTTGAAGAGACCGATCTTGCTGAAGAATCCCACAAAAGTTCCGGTGGTGCACCACCCGTATCTCCTGCAGGGGCTCATTCCAACAAACGGGATGGAGATGAAGAAAGCATACCACAGGAAGTTCCAGATGAAAAATGAAAAGAACACGATGGGGTCAATTCCGTATAGCGTATAGTTGGACAGTCCTCCCGATGTTTCAAATGAAAGGTAAGACAGCACTATCATGAATATCCATGACATGGAAATGTAGGGGTATATGGCTGCCCTGAACTTGCTCCCGATGTTCTTCCTGCTGATGCTGGACTGGTAATTGTACCCGATCATCTGCTGGCCAAGGGTTCCGCCATACATAACTGCAGATGGGCAAAGTGTGCTGCAGTAGCTTCTTCTCCCAAAAAGAAGGGCAAGAACCGCATACAATGCGTAACTTCCAACAAGTGCTGCTATCACCGCCGGGTACATGGGGCCAAGGGAACCGGCATTTGCCCAGATCGGGAGCACCTTATAGAAACTCTCTGGCCCGAAATTTGGCCAGAACAAGGTATAGAGCGAAAAAGCGACAAGTGCCAGCGAGAGGTTCACTCTCTTCTCCTTCCACTGTAGTTTCCTCATCCTGAAAACAACAAGTGCCCCCATTTCAATCCCCATTATTGTGAGGAAAATGTAGGAATTTGTTATGGCACCAATAATATATGGTATATCAATAGCCACAGCCGGTATTACAGAACTATTCACTCCGCCAAGCAGGGAAGAAAATGCAGAAAATCCGGAAAGGCCTTCCTGGGGACTACCGTTATTGAGATAAAGAAGGGCACCTGCAACAAACATTTCTGAAACAAAAGACGTGAGTAGTACCTTGAACATGAACGATGGGCTCTTTAGCCAACCAACTTTTTTCCCTACTGGAGAAGGATCCAGGGCGACATAGAAGTAAAAGACCATTCCAAGAAGCATCCCAACACCGTAAACCAGCCACGCGATGTAGAATGGCTTTGCGTATACAACCCCAAGAAAAACTCCGAGAGACATAATGGAGTATATGGTGAAGAGGATGGACAGCCTGGACATGTCAACTTCAGTGATGGAATTCCTTCTATTGGCGATCCATTCAAACAGGATAATCATAAAGGCCACCATGAGCGCTGTAAAGGCTATGGAAAAAGATTCCTTGAACAAATGCCCCTGTATCATTGAAGGCGTTGCAGCTGACATTGCTATGATTGAACCAAACATTATCCTTACAATTCTGGACTCTTTGAACAAATAGAGGATATAAAGCATCTCCGAAATCATCGGAACTACGAATAGGATGCTGTTCAATCCGGAAGTAAAATAGCCTATTATTCCTGCTGTACCAGCCATTGCGGTTCTTGCGCTGGCAGTGTAAGCAATTGTGAACAGGAATGACCCCATTGAAACTTCATTCCAGGCAAAAAGAAGAGAAAAAGCCAGTGCCATTTTTCTGGTTATTCTCTTGATTTCAATTTGGGTGGAAATCCATAGGAGGTAAACAATCGCTATGGTCATGATGAACATTGCCATATTGACGCTCAGAATTGTGTTGAAAAAACCTGGTGGAGTTGCGAAAAAATAATTCAGGGCATTGAGCATGCTGCCCATCATGGTCAAGAGTATAACCATGTAGGCCATTTTCCTGAGGCTGAAGTTTTCAGAATTATTCCGCAGGTATTTCAGGGTGTAGGCAATGAACGCTGTCATAATCACAATCACCCCTATGACTATGGGCACGTTCTGCATATTTCAGAATAGCTGCTTCCTATAAAATGGTTGAATCCGATGGTACCATTTGCTAAAAGGTATTAAAAGCAAAATAGAATCAATAATCAAAATCATACGGCACCGACCAAATAGGCATTAGTTTTTCCTTACAATTATACAAATTATTATGGAACCAATATTTTCAGGTTCTGCGGATCACACTTCAAAAAAAATTTAAATAATGTTTTTCAATGCAACAGTATGGAAGAAAAGGGTAGACTGATTGTCACCTTTTTAGTAATCTCCGTGGTGATTGGGGTAGCTGCATACTTTTTGCTGCAATACCTGTTTACCCTGTTCTTTTTCGGGTATCCCGGAATTGCAGAGGGACAGGCCTCAGACCCGGCACTTTCAACAGGAATTGCTTCTGGAGCGTTTGCAATAATGTTCCTGTTGTATCCCGTTTATAAATATGGCGACAAAAGTTCCACAGGAGATGATTTCAGGTGAATAGCAAAGTAAAGAACGAGTTAATTTACACTATTGTGGTATTGGCTATTCTTCTGGTTGTAGCAGTCATAAATGTAAATTACATCGATGGACACAAGGCAAATATCGCACAGCCGGAGAATAACAGCACAGTTCCCGCCAATTCCACTATAATTAAAGTAACAGGTTACCAGTGGGCATGGAGTTTCACATATACTAATGGAACAACTTCAACAGATTACCTTTATGTAACTGCGGGCCACACCTATACCCTACAGGTCCAGTCGAAGGATGTCATCCACGATCTCCTGATCCCCAACCTTGGGGTGCAGGTTTATGCCGTACCCGGCCATCCAAACCAGGTAACCTTTGAACCTACGAAACAAGGAACATTCATTTTTGAATGTGTTGAATACTGTGGGCAAGACCACTATCTCATGAGAGGATATATGGAGGTTTCGTGATAAATGTCAACTATTGATCTTTTGATTCTGGCATCTGTAGTGGGTTCACTTGTTGCCATTCTGGTATTTGCAGTTTATTACCTTACGGCATCCAAGGCAGAATCTCTCAGCCTCACAGCGAAGGAAGAAGGTTACACAGATTCCAATGCATATTGGAGAGAACAGCTCTATGGGAAACCAAGACCACTTACCTGGTCAATATTCACCTACGATGATGCCAAGAGCATCGGGCTCAGGTACATCTTCACCTCAGTAGTTTTCCTGTTCATTGCTGGCGCATTTGGCGTTCTAATGAGGGTTAGCCTTTTTGACCCAAATCCTGTGATAATTCAGCCCATCATATACAACATTCTTATGACCCAGCACGCAACACTGATGATCTACATGTTCGCCATCGGCGCTGCACTGGGATTCGGATACTACCTGCTTCCGACACAACTCAGGCTGAAACGAGACAACATGGGCCATTGGTCATCAGTTGCATACTGGCTCTGGGTACTTGGAGGAGCACTGTTTGTTCTTTCAAGATCCAGCATGAGGTGGTACCTCTACCCGCCACTTTCACTTCAACTTACGCCTACTGGGGCAGGGACATTTAACTGGCTTGCAATAATAGCAATGGAGCTTATATTCATCGGAATCACAATGGCAAGTATCATTGTCCTGAAGGTAATCTTCATCGACAGATCTGATGACATTACTCTATCAAAAATGCCAATTTTTGCATGGTCAGTTGTTTTCACCCTAATCATGTTGCTTTCATCGGATGAGCCATTGATGGTTGGACTCGGAATGCTCTTTTACGACTTTTTCAACCCGGTTTTCTTCACAGGAGCAACTAGCACCCCCCTGACTTTTGCAGTTCTCTTCATGGAGCTGTCGATATCCA
>JAJZKS010000184.1 GCA_021850835.1 Thermoplasmata archaeon | reverse complement strand
TGTCTCCCCTTTATGTTAGAGTGGTATTCTCTAACTCCAAAGACATTATATCCAGCTTCTGCAAAGGCCCTGTTTATCATATTGGAAGAGGTATCTATCCCCCCTCCTTGGGGGCCGCCGATTGTTAAGCTTAGGTCCATAGGGTTATCCGGTTAGGATGCTCAACCAATTAAAATATTTTATCAGGATGGTGTTTAGAACCAATAAAATTACCATCAAGGCTTATAAAACTGTTTACTAGAATATTTTGAATTTTATTTTTTTATTATTCGGAATTATGGAAACGTTCCTCCTCTTAGTAAAATAGCGCCTTTTCGGCACTTTTCACAGGCAGGGCCGGATGGAAAACCATTAATGTTTTTAATGGAAGTATACTCACCTATTGTGTACGCACTGTATCTGCTCAAGAAGAGCGACAAGCCGGCGATAGGAAAAATGCTTGCTGATGACATTATTGGGAGGCAAGCCATATCCGAGAAGGATGCCGCTTCTTTTGGCCTCGAGGATGACAAGATTCTCCTGCTTTACGAGGGCAGCGAAGATGCAAATAAACGTCTGCTGGAGCTTTTCAAGGGAAACCTTATTCCACTTGAAAAAGTAAAGGCGGAGGAAGTTTACAAGCTGATTAAGGACGAGGATTCTAGGGCTGAAGGTGGAATGGGATTCCTCTTCGGGTGAACCTGATGATTATCGTAACCGGGATGCCAGGTTCTGGAAAGGATGAATTTGTTAAGGTCGCAAAGACCATGGGCTTCTTGGATGTTCACATGGGAGACACGGTAAAGGCATATGCAAAAAAATCAGGCGTTCCTCTAGTCGACAGAGAAATCGGGGCATTTGCCTCCAGAGAAAGACAGGCAAAAGGAATGGACGTCTGGGCAAAGAGAACCGGAGAGAGCATAAAAAACCCTGAAAAAACCATTATAGATGGCCTCAGGAACACGGAAGAGCTGGAATATTTCAGGGCTAATTTTCCAGAAGCAGTTGTAGTTGCCATTTACACAAACCGCGACGAGCGACTCAAGAGAATTCTTAAAAGGAACCGGATTGACGATGTGAAAAGCGAGACAGAGCTAGAACAGAGAGACAACAGGGAACTTGGCTGGGGAATCGGAAGGACTATTTCGCTTGCTGACCATATGATTGTCAACGATGGAACTCTTGATGAGTTCAAGGAAAAAGCTAGGGAATTCCTGCTGACTCAATAGCCTGTCTTTAAAATATACTGCTTGATTGCCTTGAAGAATATCTCGCCTATTGCGGGTTCCCCAAACATTTTCTTTTCAGCGTTCCTGTATCTGTAAAACATTCTTTCCGGGTGCGGCATAAGGCCAATGACATTGCCTGCCTCATTTGAAATGGCTGCGATATCATGATCAGAGCCATTGGGATTCCATGGGTATGATCCAAAGTTTCCTTCTGGATCGGAATACCTGAACAATACCTGGTCAAGGTCAAGAAGCTTCTTCAAGTTCTGGCCTTTGTCCTGGATCTGAATCTTTCCCTCTGCATGGGCTACAGGAACCAGGTAAGGCATTTCCTTTTTGAAAGCGCCTGAAAAGATCTTGTTGCCTGAGGTAATTCTGATGTAAGTGTTTCTACATTCATAACGGTTTGAAGTGTTGTGGCCGAGAACTATTTCCCGCTGGTTTTCAAGGCTCCAGCCAGGTAGGAACCCAAGCTCGCAAAGCACCTGGAATCCATTACAGACGCCGATCACCGGCTTGCCTGTGTCAATGAAATCTCTCAGATCAGAAAGAGATGAATTTGCAATCCTGTTAGCAAGAATCACTCCGGCTCTGATGTAATCCCCAGCTGAAAAACCACCCGGGAGAAATATTGAGGAAAAGTCCTCAAGTGAAACCGTCTTTTTCCTGAGCTCATTTACGTGTACATAACTGGGCTCAAGCCCCACTCTCCTAAAAGACTGGAAAGCCTCATGCTCATTGTTCGTGCCTTCCATTCGTATGATGGCGACCCTGGGAGAGCTATGGGAATCCGTTTACTGCCCGCCTCTTCTCTCCTTAGCCTTAAGTCTCAAACCGGTATAACCACATCTTCTGCACTTGAGAGCCTTGGGTGAATTTCTGGCATCGCATCTCATGCATATTTTTTTGTTAAGTCTTCTTTCAACTGCTTCCGGAAATGCCATATTTAATCTACCATCATTTTAAGTAATAACGATGCGAGTATTGGAAATGACTATAATAATCTAATCATATGATTCGGGGCACAATAATCTGCCACAGAAGCAGCAAAATAAGAACCGTGCTTGAAACATTAAGGATACGGCTGACCGTCTTCTCGTTGCTGAGGAACTTTAGCCTTTCCCTTCTTCCAGCAATAAGCAGGGAATCCCTGAAGAACTGGGCTCCGTCGAAAATTAGTATGGGAAGGGCATTTGTAATCCCAAGTAGGATATCGAACCAGAATAGCCAGTAAACGAGATTAACCAGGCCCCAGAACAATGGTGCATAGAAGGGAACAGAGAAGAGTGATGCGAGGCCTCCGGAAACAGGGTAAAGATACTGGAAGGGCAGCACTATGAAAGTAAGGCCGCCGGTCCAAGGGTTTGAAAACACTTCCTGGCCAGAAAGGATGCCCTGGAGGCCAGAAAGGTTGTAGCCAAGCATTCCAGCGAAGCTGATGGTGATTCCCAGGAAGCTCTGGTTTTTGTAATCAGCAGAATTAGCAGCTGGATCTGTTTCCTGGTAAAATTCATACTTTGACATTGTTGTTACATTTTTATATTGCATGGAAAGAACTGGAGTTCCCGATGAAACAGTAAAGTTTTCAAGGACAATGGAGACAGTAGTTCCAGGGGCAGTTGAATTAAGCAGATCAGAAAGGGTTGAATCATTGTAGATCAATCGCCCGTCCACTGAGACAATAGTATCTCCCGGCGTTAGGCTTGAATTATAAGCGGGTGTGCCTTTAGTAAGGGAGTTTATGACTATTCCGGCTGGAAGCTCATAAGTTTGAACGGATTTGCCGTCGAAGAAGGAAACATTGTAAAGCTTCCCGGGGGTCAATTGAGATGTGAGGTAAAGGTTGTTTACGCTATTGCCTGAATAATTCCCAAAGGAAATCAGTTCAGCCCCGGGGGATATATAATTCGCTGCCGGGGAGCCCACAGTGATGTCCTGAACATAAGTTCCATTGTGTATGGGTGTAGCTGCAGGCATTAGAAGCAGAGATAACACAAAGAAAGTGATTACACCTAAGACAATGTTTATGCCCGGGCCTGCTGCAATGAGCCTTCTACGTTTGACTGGGTCAACCTTCTGAATTTCCTCTTCGTCCGGCTCAACAAATGCACCCATGGGCACTATAAGAAAGAGAATGCCTACTGAAGAAACCTTGATTCCATGTTTACGGGCAACTATCCCGTGGAACATCTCATGGATAATGACTGAAAGCGCCAGTGCCACGACCCCGTAACCCAAGGGTATTGCAGGGTTGATGCCAGGTAACCCTATTTCAAAAGCCAGAGATGGAGCACTGGAAGGAGGGATGAACAAGGAAAGGTATGCGCCATAAACGAGGAGAATCATTGCTGCAACAGCAGCGATGAAGACGATTACAACAGAAGCCCTGCTGAAAAGTATGGCCGGAAATCTGTTTGCAACACGGTCAAGTATCTTCCTGTTCTTCACAATCTTGACAAGAAGAAGAGGGCCATAAGCCTGGAAATGTTTGGTCTTGGCCAACCTTGGCGCAAGATATATCATAAGCATGATCCATATGAAAATAAGAAAAATTACCAATTCCAGGGTCAAGCTCATTCAGTGGGGTAGTATTTAATATACTAAAAATTTACACTTCTAGAGAAAAGATTCGACAATCGGCAAATCGTTAATCCAAATGAATTATTATTTGTCGAAGTAATTTTTTCCCAAACAAAAGTTTTTAATATCGATTTTGCAAGTAGTATGCCATGAAAGCTACAATATCTCACATTAAGGCTGATATTGGAAGTCTGCCTGGCCATACAACTGTCTATGAGCCTGTTGTGGACTCTGTTAGAAAGTATGTGAAGGACAAGGGCGAATCCCTCCTCACTGATTTTCATATCTCGTATGTTGGTGACGACATACAGATAACAATGGTGCATAACAATGGGATCGATAGCCCTGAAATTCATGAACTTGCCTGGAACGCATTCAAGGCAGGGACAGACGTAGCCAGAAAAGTAGGTCTTTACGGTGCAGGGCAGGATCTCCTTAAGGACTCATTCTCTGGAAACATAAAGGGTATGGGCCCCGGAGTGGCTGAGATGGAAATCACCCCAAGGAAGTCAGAGCCATTCATAATTTACATGATGGACAAGACTGAACCCGGAGCTTTCAACTATCCAATTTTCAAGATGTTTGCAGATCCCTACAACACACCGGGCCTTGTTATAGACTCAAACATGCACGATGGTTTCATCTTCGAAGTGTGGGACATTGTGGAGGCAAAGAGGATATTCCTCTCGACACCTGAGCATATGTATGATATCATGGGGA
>JAJZKS010000183.1 GCA_021850835.1 Thermoplasmata archaeon | reverse complement strand
AACGCCTTCCTGGCTCTTCCGGAAGGCGTTGAAATAGAAATGAAAGTGATAAATTACACAAGGAGGGAAATCTCAATGGGCCTCATTGCAGACCCGCCAACCGGCGATTATGAAGGTCCGGAGCTAAAATGGGAAATAAAGGATCTAGGGCCAGCGCAGGAATTCGTTGCATCATTTTCCATTAAAGGCAGAATTTCTGATTATCCGGGCACCAATTATTACTTCACAGGCATTGATCCAGTCAGGGTACAGGGTGCAGAGCCCCTTCCTGCAGACTTCGGAACTGAGACGGTGAACATTATTGAAACGGATGGTGAGGAGTAATGGCGGCAGACCAAACCACCAGAAAACTTGAAGAAATGGTCAACAGCATTTATTCGATGCTTGCCGCCGGGGACATACCCGAAATATCAATGCCTTCAAGAAACAAGGAAAATATTGTGCTTGATCCAATGCTCTCCGTCTGGAGATATGGGGATTCTTCGGTTACCAGATCAGGAAAGGCAGTGGATGGTGCAGAGTACATGGTTAAACTGCTTTACATGGTGGATTTCATAAGGGAAATGCTCAGGGAAAGCAAATCTTCCACTCTAAGGGAAATGTACTATATTTCAGAGGGATGGAACCTTGGCAAATTCGGGACCCAGGATGAATCAAACCTGATGGCGGAGGATCTTGAAGTACTGAGCTCACTTCTTAGGGAAGACTTCAAGCTCAGGCCGGAGGAAAACGGTGCGAGCATCATGGGAGACATAACCATTGAAGAGAGGACAAGGAAGGGGGAATTCAAGAAAATAAACTGCCGTGACGATGTAGGAGATGGAGGATACGGAATCCCATACAGCGTTGAGGAAGAAAAGCTGAGAATCAAGGACGTCAATGCCAGGTACATCCTTGCGATAGAAACTGGAGGTATGTTTGACAGGCTTGTTGAGAATGGGTTCGACGAGACAAACAACTGCCTCCTTGTCCATCTTAAGGGGCAGCCCGCCCGGAGCACCAGGAGGCTCCTGAAGAGGATAAACGAGGAGCATAATCTCCCGGTTTACGTTTTCACTGACGGTGACCCATGGTCCTTCCGAATCTATGCATCCATCGCATATGGGGCAATAAAAACGGCCCACATCTCACATTATCTTGCCGTCCCCACTGCAGAATATATCGGGATAACGGCGAGTGATATCCTTAACTACAAGCTCCCAACAGATGACCTCAGTGACAAGGATATTGCCGCTCTAAATGCAGAATTGAAGGATCCAAGGTTCCAATCTGAGCGGTGGAGGGATGAGATAGAGACCATGCTGAATATAGGCAAGAAAGCTGAACAGCAGGCACTTGCCAAGTATGGCCTTGATTATGTTACTTCCACATATCTGCCGGAGAAGTTATCTGACCTGACGGGATTCATGTAGTGATGTTGATGAAGGTTGCTCTTGCACAGATGGCGTCTGGAACGGATAAGGAAGGCAATCTTGAAAGGTCAGTAAGATTGTTCAATGAGGCGATCAGATCAAAGCCAAATCTCGTGATTTTCCCAGAGTACCAAATGTTTTCGCCGAATTATGCTGATCCGGATGGCCTTAAAGAAGCCTCTGAGCCGCTGGACGGAAAATTTGCATCCACATTTGCGAAGCTTTCCAGGAAGAATTCCGTGATGTCGCTGATTAACATTGCAGAGAGGAATTTCGGGACCCTGAAGCCATTCAATGCATCAATATTCATTGACGATTTGGGCATAGTGGTGGGAAAGTACAGGAAACTACACCTTTTCGACGCATACTCCAAGCTTGAGAGCAACCTTTACGAGTACGGCAGAATCCCTGTTTCAACCATCAATGCAGGAGGAGTCCACATTGGCCTGCAAATATGCTATGACCTGAGATTTCCCGAACCTGCAAGGCTTATCAAGCTGCTTGGCGCACAGATCCTTTCTTATCAGGCAGGCTGGTATGCTGGAGAGAGAAAACTTGAAACTTGGAAGACACTACTAAAGGCAAGGGCCATTGAAAATGGCCTCTTTGTTTTAGGCACTGCCCAGAGTGGAAAGGATTTCACCGGGCACAGCATGGTGGTGAGCCCTTACGGTGATGTTCTGGCTGAAGCTGATAATGAGGACGGGGTCATTGTGTGCGACCTGGACATGGATATCTTGGAAAGGTACACTTCCGACGTGCCCATGATGAAGCAGAGAAGAAAGGATCAATACGACGTCTCCGGCCTATAGTTCTGCCAGGAGCTGCCTGAGTTCAAGATAGTTGCTAAGGCTATAATGGGCAGCTGTTTCGCCATTTCCAATATGTATGGTCAGGGCATCAGCGTTTTCCCTGAATGCGTCTTCATCGGTTAGGTCATCTCCAACAATGAGTGAAGGCCTGCCGTTTCTAATTCCATATATGGCTTTTCCCTTATCAGGTCCCGGGATCCGCAATTCAACGATCATTTTGCCAAGGTACAATTCCATGTTATTGGCTGCGGATATTGATCTTACCTCTTCCACGAGCTTTTCATGGAGTTTCTCCGGGACAAACCATTTTGTGAACACAAGCCCCCCATCCTTGTTTATAATCTGGATTCCAGGGTACTTTGCCTCAAACTCATTTTTACTGCCATAAATATCATCACATTTTTTCCTGTATTTTCCATAATCCCTGACAAAGTTTGTTGTCCCATCCTCAAGGGAGATTATGGCCCCATGTAGCGCAAGCACGTTGAACGAACCCCCTATGAATTCCCTGATCTCCCGAAGCGACCTACCCGTAACAATATAAAGGTCGTACTTTTTCCTCAGGGTCTTAAGGATCCCCATGATTTCATCGTCAGGAAATGATTCATCAGGGTTCTTGATAATTGGCACCAGAGTTCCGTCATAATCAAGGAAAATGACTGGGTTGCTGTCACGGATTGTGCTGAATTCATTGAGGATTGCTGATACTTTCCCTTCTCTCATGTGCTAGCCCTTCTAGTGTGTCTGCGGTTGCTGAAATCTCTGAGAGCCACCAGTTGATGTCGCGTTTCATCACATTCTCCTTCATGCTTTCAAGCCTGGATTCTATCTCGCTTTCCGGCATGTTCAGAGCATCGTGCAGCCTGTCTGCCACTTCATTCAAGTCATTTGGATTAACTTTCAGGGCAGAACTGAGGGAGTATGCAGCCCCGGCAAATCTTGAGAGTATCAGGATACCTGATTTTGTGGCAGCAACAAACTCCTTGCTTACCAAATTAAGCCCATCGATGAGGGGGGTGATCAGGGCAATATCCGCAGACCTGTAATAATTCATGAGCTGCCTGTCAGTGACCCTCCGATACATGTAGATTATCGGCCTCCAGCTCAGGTCAGAATAAGTCCCGTTGATTCTCCCCACAGTCATTTCCAGGTCTTTCTTCATGTTAATGTATTCGGAAACAGAGGTCCTGCTTGGAGTCACAATCATTACGTAGGTGAATCTCCGCGCATCCTTGGGATATTTCCTGATAAGGTTTTCAATCGCAAGTGCCCTGTTTACCAGGCCCTTGGTATAATCAAGCCGGTCAAGGCTCAGTATCAGTTTCCTGTTGTTTTTCAGCTCTATATTCTGCCTGTTGGCAGGATTTGAAGAGTAAAAGGCAGAATCGATTCCAAGTGAGAAGGAGAAGATTTTACCTTCAATATCCGCAGCCCTTCCAAGTAAGCTCTGGCATGACTCTATGAAATTCTTCTTGTAAAGATCTGTGTGGAAAGTTATCATGTCAGCAGCGGCTATGCCTTCTATCATTTCTTTTGCCTCAGGAAGTGTGGAGTAAAATTCGCTAGCCACCCACGGTATGTGCCATGTCAGGATTGTGAAATTTTCCAGCCCTCTCTCCCTGATCATTTTAGGCAGCAGGGCAAGCTGATAATCATGCACCCAGATTTTCTGCCCGGGTTTCGCATGATTTGCAATGGTGTCCGCAAACTTACCGTTTATCTGCCTGTAATGTGATATTCCTGTGCTGATGAGTTTCATCCTATCTCTGAAGTAGTGGAAAAGGGGCCATAGGGTGCCATTCGCATAATCGTCATAGAATCCCCTTCTTTCCCTGCTGGTCATAAAGACCCTCACAATCTTGTAGCCGTCGTAGTTTTCCTCGGGATACTTGTGGTCAAGGTTTCCGTCCCCCCAGCATACCCAGGTTCCGCCTTCCTGCTTCATCGCTCTGCTTAAGGCAGTTGCTACCCCTCCTACATTCTTCTTCACGGTTTCATTGCCCCCAGTTTTTTCATGGGATATGGGGCACCTGCTCGTGACTATAAGGTAGCTCATGATATAACATAGGGTTTCTAATACTTAAATAGGCATGCCAAAATGAGAAACTCCATGAGAAACCATTTTATACGCCCCTTCCATTTAGTGTCCGTGACGGCCACAGTGGCAGGGTCACACCCGGTCTCATTCCGAACCCGACGGTAAAGCCTGCCACGTTTCACACGCGTACTGTCTTCCGCGAGGGGACGGGAAATGTGATTCGCTGTCACATTTTCAATTCACTTTTTCTTCTTAAT
>JAJZKS010000182.1 GCA_021850835.1 Thermoplasmata archaeon | reverse complement strand
CAATCTGGTGGTCCACATCACCTATCTTCTTCAGAAGTTCTGATGGTTTTTCTATGTGAATATTCTCCCGTTCTTCCATACTGTTGGGCTCAAGTGGGATTTCATATCTTTTGACCGTTATAAAATTGCGGGAATAATCCGCCACAAGGGTGGAGAATCCCGTGGGCCTGTAAATTTTTCTCCTGGCGCCGAGATTGCTGGGCGCATACCCTGCAGATGAAATCAGGTTTGCCTTCTCCAGCAGATCCAGCTGTTTATTGATGGCCTGCTGTGAAACACCTATGATCCTGCTGATCTGCAGAGCATATGATTGATCGATGATGAGACTCCTCAGTATTTCTCTGCGGGTTGAGTTCTCTATTGCACTTATGAAAGCCTCAAGGTCATCGTCAATCATTTCCCATCACTCTATCTGGATCTTCTTTCCGCTGGTCCTGTCACCGTTAACTTTGTCAATTGTCAGATCAAGTATTCCATTGGTGAACTTTGCCTTTGCAGTTTCCGGCTTGATATCGTAGTCAAAGTCCATGCTCTTATAGTATTTCCTCGGGCCGTTGCGCACATTTATGGTGACATTCCTTTCAGAGACATTCAGCTCGATGTCCTCCTTGGATATGCCTGGAAGCTCATAGGTGAGGTATACCTTGTTCTTGTCCTCGTTGAAATCAGTCATTGGTTCCCTGACATCCTTTTCAACAGCCTCTGAGGCACCAGGTATCATGTTTCTGGGCACATTGCCGAATTCCTCGAATACCGGCTTGCCGTCTGGGCCAATCTTGTAGGAGAAACCATACACGTAAGGTCCGTAGGTTTTAACATCCGGGTCCTTGAGGAACCTGTCCCATATCCTCATCAGCCTGTCATTGAATCTGTCAAAGTCGAAGCCAAAGTCCCGGAACATGTCATCAAATTCTTCGTCCCAGGGGGTTCTCCAGTCGTCTTCATCCCTCTTTCTTCTTATTGCCATATTTTATCCTCCTGTTGTCAACCATTAGTTGACAACAATAGATTACAATTTAGTATAAAAATATTATGGGGGCACTCAATTTTGCCCTGCAATGACATTAATGCAGCAGAAGATTACTTTCTGCATGCCTAATCTCACGTGCAGTTCACGAGTGGTGTATCATGTGCGGTTAAGAAAATTATCTGCTTCTGTTTCTCTTGGGGCTAATTCTCGTGGGCCGGTATGCTATCCTGATTCTGATATTCCCGGAGAAAACAAGATTTCAGCACAAATGGAAAAAGAGAAAGGCGGAATGTGTATACGTTCCGAACGTCTTATAATCAAGCAAATGGTACGTATTCGATAACATGAAGTGGATAACAAGGGAGAAGGCCGCAATAGATAGAATAGCCTGCCCATGGCTGATTTCCAGATTTATAGACGACAATCCTGAGTTCATCTTTGTGCCGGCGGGTGAAGTTATGAAAGATTCCAGAGAACTTTCAGCAATTCCATTTGATGTGGAGGGAGCGGAACTCAATCACTACTATGAGGATGGCGAGGAGAGAGTGACATTTGACGCTGTTATGAGAAAATACAAACTGTCTGATCCTGCTCTTAAGGAACTTGCAAGGATCGTCAGGGCAGCTGATGCTCACGAAGCTATTGCAGTACCAGAATCGCCGGGTCTGAAATCCATCGCACAGGGTTTTAGGTTGATATCGAAGAATGATAATGAAAACATGGATAAGCAATTTCCCGTCTATGACGCACTCTACGCTTATTGCAAGTATAATCTAGAATCACGTAGAAAATGAAGGGTATGATGCATGGTGTCATCCATTAACCTGTGAAATAAATTACTCTACCACGGTTAAAAACCATCTTCCGTAGGCTTGGAGTACTACAAGATCTAGAACAGTTAACCTTCGTCTATTTAACACCAAATGCTTTCTGATTTCTGATTCAAGAAGGTACTTCACAGGTCTTCTCCTGCATTGCGTTTCGTGGCAAATTCTTCCAAGTCTCCTGCGCAAAAATGCAAGCGAATACCAGCTTTGGAATTGGATTGAGCAAAATTCGGGTGGATAAGTGTTATTCTCGGATGAGACCATGTCCAAGATTTCATGAGAGATATGGGAGTTTTGTTATGTCCAAAATCTACGGCATAAATTATACAAAAGCCGAGGGATGAACACGCAAAGAGTTAACTGGCTTTTCACAGGAAAGAATTTCCGGTGGGAATGACGCTACCTAATGCATCTATCATTGCGTGAAAGTCCCAGCATCATGACAGGTGAAAAAAATTTGAAAATGCGTTGTTTATGACTGCGGCACACCGTAGAATCTATAAAAAAAACTATATTAATAGAAATCATCCTAATACGATTTCAATTGGAAAAAATAAAGGAAGACGTTTTAATTCTTGGTGGAGGAATGGCTGGTCTTCGTGCTGCCATAGCTGCAGCAGAATATAATCCGAAATTATCAGTAGGGCTGGTATCAAAACTTTATCCCTTAAGGTCTCATTCTGTTTCGGCTGAAGGCGGTACAAGTGCCGTCCTGAATCCAAAGGATTCCTTTGACCTTCACTCCTTTGACACCATAAAGGGCAGTGATTATCTTGGCGACCAGGATGCCATTGAAGAATTTGTAAGACTCGTGCCTGAGCAGATATATACCACAGATCACTGGGGATGCCCCTGGAGCCGAAACCCGGATGGGACAATATCACAGAGAGATTTTGGTGCTCTGAGTTTTCCCCGGGCAACCTTCGCCGCAGACAAAACGGGTTTTCATGTAATGCAGACCCTGTTCAGCAGGGCTATGAAGTATAATATTCATTTCTACAACGAGTATTTTGCGACCAAACTGATTCTCAATGGGGGTCAGCTGAATTCCGTAACCACAATAGATCTCAGGACTGGAAATTTCGTCGTATTCCAGGGAAAGGCACTTATTTTTGCAATGGGTGGGGCCGGCAGGCTTTACCAGTTTGCCACATATGCCCATTCAGTGACCGGAGATGGGGATGCTATAGCCTACAGAGCAGGAATACCTTTGAAAGATATGGAATTCATACAGTTTCATCCAACGGGCCTTGTACCATCTGGAATCCTCATAACAGAGGCAGCAAGAGCTGAGGGCGGATATCTTCTTAACAGCAAAAAAGAAAGATTCATGGGAACCTACGCTCCACATAAATTCGAGACGGCATCCAGGGATGTGGTATCAAGGGCGATTATGTGGGAGATCGAAGCAGGCCGTGGCGTTAAGGGCGAATACGGCGATATGGAATACGTTTACCTGGACATGCGGCACATTGCGGATAAGCTGGACGAGCGACTCCCAATGATTACTGAAATAGCAAAGAAGTTCAATGGCATTGACGCCCACACCGAACTTGTCCCGGTGCACCCTGCAACCCATTATACAATGGGCGGCATAGATTCCAACGTAAAAACCACCACATCAGTACCTGGAGTGTTCGTTGCAGGAGAGAACGCCTGTGTAAGCATTCACGGTGCAAACCGGCTAGGATCAAATTCCACGAACGAATGCCTTGCACTTGGCAACGTTGCAGGAATAGCTGCAGCAGAGTGGGCCGTTTCACATTCGGTACCGGATCTCGACGTGGCGCAGGTCAATGACGAGGAAAAGAGGATCTGGGAAGATATGCTCAAGAGAGATGGAGGAGAAAACATCGCCAAGATCAGGGAAGATCTCAGAATCAACATGGATAAGAATGTTGGAGTATTCAGAACAGCGGACCCGCTGAGAAACAGCCTGAAGAACATAGCTGCCCTGAAGGAAAGATATGAAAAGATCACCATTCAGGATAAGGCATCTACATTCAATCTGGAACTGGAATGGGCATTTGAGGTAGGGTTTATGCTTGATCTTGCAGAAATCATCACCGCCGGGGCCCTTCAGAGAACTGAGAGCAGGGGAGCACATTACAGGCGGGATTTCCCGGATCGCGATGACGCCAACTTCATGAAGCATACCATAGCCACATACTCCAAGGATGGACCGGTATTAACATACAGGCCTGTTGTTGTAACCAAGTGGCAGCCAACTGTGAGGTCATACTGAGGTGCATAATATGGAAGAACTGGTAGTAGAAGTCACAAGAACGGATGAGAAAGGCAACCAGAAGCTGCAGTCGTTCAATGTCCCAAAAGATAAAGTTTCCACGGTTCTGGAAGCACTCCTCTACATCAAGGAGAATATGGATCCGAGTCTCTCATTCAGATATTCGTGCAGGATGGAGATCTGCGGAAGCTGTGGAATGGAGATAGACGGCAAGCCCCATATGGCCTGCTCCACAACGATTGAAAGCCTGAAGTCGGATAAGGTCAAGGTTGCGCCAATGAAGCATTATAAGGTCATCAGAGACCTGGCTGTGGACATGGAAGGCTTTTTCGGTAAATACAAGGAAGTAAAACCTTACATTATACGGGACGACGAGAATGGAAAATACGAATCTGAAATACTGCAGACGCCGGCACAATTTGACGAATTCATTGATTACTCCATGTGCATCAAATGTGGCATCTGCATGGCGGCATGTCCAATAGAA
>JAJZKS010000006.1 GCA_021850835.1 Thermoplasmata archaeon | reverse complement strand
GGTGTTCTGGAGCCTTTCCACGGCCTGGTCAAGGGACACACTGAACAAGATAGAGCAGTACAGCAAGGTTATTGACAGAATAACAAAATGGAAGAAAGAGTTTGCAGCAAAGACTTCATACAAAGGGTACAACGGCATCGTGAATGTTGCTGCAATAAATGGCGGCAGGCCGTGGAAAGGCTCCAGAACACCGGATTCTGTCTCAATGTACCTTGATGTCAGGTATCCGCCTGACTGGACTGCAAAGCAGGTCAAAGATGAGATAGACAACCTGGTTTCCTCCCTGAACAAGGAAGACCCGGAACTGCATCTTGTTGCACAGCCATATTCCATCAACCCTCCCACAGAAGTTCCGGACGAAGATGAGATTGCCACTGCTGTGAGGAGAGCCCACAAAACAGTTTTCGGGAAGAACCCGGAGACGACATATGAACTGTGGTATTCAAACGCCCCAAGCTTCAACGGCCTTGGCGCCCATGCCCTTAACTACGGACCCTCAGGGGCAAAGAGAATCGAGGGGTTGACGCTCTCAGACAAGGACAGGGAATACATCAACGTGGATGATCTTTACCAGTGCACAAAAGTGTATGCACATCTTATTGCAGACATTTGCACAAGGCAGAGATAGGCTGAACCCTGCATTTGGAGTTGCACTCCACCAATTTTTTTTGAAATTTTCTTCTCCAAATTATCTTCCACAGTTTTTGTGTTTTCGAAAACAATAGGCAATTGCCGGGTGTTTTCTCACATGATTGATCTAATGGGTGGGTGAAAAGATAAACTATTGTTATCTGGTGAGAAACAGCTTAACATGTTCTTCTGGATTGTACTCTTGGCAAATCATGATACAGATTTCGTGAAAAGATTCCGAGAATTCAAATTGTTGAAATAGACCGTGATTCTGGATTTATTTGCTTCTATTCCGCCCTTTGACAAAAATATACAGAATAGTATTTCTAGATGATAAATTTTATAAAGAGGCTTGTCGTAGAATCTCAAATGGTCAACAAATCAGATGAAGCAACGAATGTTAAGTCCCGGGAAAAGCAGACTGCTGCAAAAGACATTGGTGGCAATTTACCTTTCATGCTGGTAATGATTTATTTTGGTTGGGGTTTAATCAATACAGATTCTAATCTGATTTTGGTTCTCGAAACACCTATCATGGCCGCCCTGGGTCTCACTCCAACAGAGTTTGGCTATATAGTGTCTGTAGGTTTTGCTGCAAGTTTTGTGGTGAGCCTTTTCTTGGGCCCCCTTGGAGACCGGTTTGGAAGAAGGTTTGTTCTCCAGTTGACACTGCTTGGAACGGGAGTGTTTTCTGTCTTCCAGTATTTCATAACTAGTTTCCTGAGTTGGTTTGGAATAAGGATACCAGCAGGAGCCTTCACTGGTGGCGAGTGGGGAGCCGGAGCCACTGCACTTTCTGAGTCAGTTAACAAAAAGTACAGAGGGCTTGTCCTTTCTATCATGCAATCCGGCTGGGTCTTTGGTTACGGATTGGCAAGTGTCATTGCACTGTTCGTGATAACGGTGTATGGTTCAGCCAACGGTTGGAGATACGCTTTTCTGTTCGCATTCATGCCTGCCCTGCTTATTATTGTATTAAGAACCAAGATGAAAGACCCTGAGAGATTCAGGCATCTTAAGGAGGTTCAAGCGGCAAAGCGGAAAGGAGACAAAAAGGCCCTGGAGGAACTCCTAAGCGTTCATGACGTCAATGTGGAGAAGATTTCCAGGTCTAGCTACAAGCAACTTTTCTCAAAAGACCTAATAAGGATGACCATAATTCTGGCTTTCTGGAATTTTATTACCACTGGAATAGCGATTACTACAAACTCTTTCCAGCCACTTTACTTTGAGGTTGCCAGAGGATTCAACTTCAGTGCAGTGACGACAATGTTTGCAGTGGTGTCATTTGCTGGAATATTTGGTTACATCCTGAATGGATTCCTCAACGACAGGATAGGCGCCAAATATTCCATAATAATATTCGCTTTGTTTGAAGTTCTTGGCATCCTGTTCCTTACATATTTCACCGGCTCAAGCATGACTAAACTCTACATTTTCTACATCATATTCTTCTTTGCCGAAAACGGACAGTTCTCTGGCCTTATAAGAATGAACACAGAGACTTTCCCCACAAGAGTAAGAGTAACCGGAGCAGTATGGGGAGGAGCATTCTGGAGCCTTGGGCAGGCAGTTTGGCCGACTCTATTTGGCCTTTCACTTGCATTCTTCAAAGGCCCCAGTTTCACTGCAGTATTCAACCAGTCCTGGCTCTGGCTGGAAGTGGTACCGGAGTTCATCGCCATACTGGTATTCTTCATCGTCATGAAGAACGTGCCACCCAGGAAGGAACTGGAAGAGATAGCGGTTTAACCTACCAATTTTTTCTTTTTTTATTTCCAGATTTTTGTTTTTTTCTACTATGATAGATTTTTTCGACCGTCTTCCATAAGCTGTGGAGTACAGGCCCAGGCTAGGTGTGTTCAAGTGATCAAATTGCGGTCAAGTCAACTTCCTTCATGACAGCATAAACGATTTTCAGTGTTTGAAAAGCCTGAAAAAATATGACTTACCAATTTCACCACCAAAGGGCATTCTGGATTTCATGTGCTAATGCCCATCCTTTACCCATCTTTTTTTAACACGATTCACATGTAATCTGGAGAGGCTTAAGTATGGGCGATAATCCTGATGAAGTGATTTTCAAGGTTTTGGATAACAGCCTTGTTATTGAAATGAACAGGCCGGAAAAAAACAATGTGTTTGACAACGGCATAAGAAAGCAGATTATGGACTTCCTGATGAAACACGAGGTCAACGGGAAGATAAAGAGTGTTATCTTCACCAGCAATGGAAAGAACTTCAGCCTCGGTGCGGACATCAAGAATCTGCTTTCGCTTGACGGAAAAACAGTGGGCGAGTACGCAGAGTTTGTGAAGAAATTCCTGAATTACGTGCAGAATTACCCGAAGGTTACTATCGGCGCCGTTCACGGCATAGCAGTTGGCGGTGGCCTGGAACTCCTTCTAGCCCTGGATATAGTTGTCGCCGCTGATGATTCCAGATTCGGCCAGACTGAGCTCAACGTTGGACTGATTCCCGGAGGGGGCGGCACTCAGAGGCTGCCTGAGGTTATGGGACTTAGGAAGGCTAGGGAGATGATATTTACCGGATCCTTGATAAATGCTGATGAGGCTCTGAGATATGGCCTTGTTAACCGCATTGTTCCGGTTGATTCACTTATGGAGGAGACGATGAAGGTTTCGGCCTCCGTTTCAGCTAAAAGCTCTATCTCAATTTCACTGGCAAAAAAGGCAATTAATGAACGCCTAAAACCCATGGAGAAGGCTCTGGACCTCGAATCGGACCTGTATAAGGATATCCTCCTGGCAGAAGACGGAAAAGAAGGATTGAAGGCATTTCTTGAAAAGAGAAAGCCTTCCTACAAGGATTAGCTCGAAAAGATGGCTGATTTCAACAAACAGTGATCAAAATCACTGTTTTTTCACCATTATTATGTGCTCAACTTCCATTACTTTGTCACTGTTCTGGTTGAATATGTCTGAATGGAGGGTTACTATGCCATCGTCCTTCCTTTCTTTTTTTTCCTTTACACTTGTTTCACAGGTTATGGTATCTCCTATCTTGACGCTCTTCATTGCCTTGAAATTTGAACCGAGCAGCGCGACGAATCCCTTCTCGAATGGGGCACTTGGAAACAGATAAATCAGGCCTGTTGCCATGGATGCTGTGAGATACCCTGGGGCTATTCTCCCGCCAAAAGATGTCTTGCGTGAAAACTCCTCATCCAAAAACAGTGAATTATGCGCACCTGTGATAGTAGAAAACAGTACAACATCCGCCTCTGTTATTGTTCTGCCCTTGGACCTTTCCCTGAACCCGTCAGTAAATTCATCGAAATACATTAAAATTAAATCAGCACCTTTATTAATAATCTTTCTTGCACCCTGTCCTCAAGGTATCCTGCATTTCTATGCGCAGACTCTTTCATTCGGGTTCTTTTGCAAGTTCTTCAACCTCTGGTATGGCAGGATTGTTTTCGAACAGTGAAAAGGTTCAACGGAGAGTGTATAGTTGCTACCAATAAATGTTGAAGCTTGAATTTTAGCCATTGGACTGAAAAATATTTTAACTTCAATGACAATCTCATTACAATGAGACCTCGACAATTCTTACTGCATAAGCCGAAAACTTTGGCAGAAGCTTCTGAAATACTTTATTCACGAGAAGATGCCAAGCCCCTCGCTGGTGGCCAGAGCCTTATACCCATGATGAAGCTCAGGATATTCTCCCCCGAGGAGATTGTGATGATCGGCCATCTGCCTGAACTGCAGCCAAAAATAGAAATGAAGGGGAATTCTATTTTTGTCAGTGCGCTGACCACGCACGACATGGTCCACCATTCAGATGTGCTTCTGAAACACGCGCCAGTACTATCTGAAGCTGCTGGAGCTATTGCTGACCAGCAGATAAGGAACAGGGGCACAATTGGTGGAAATATTGCTCATGGCGATCCCTCCACAAACCTGTCAGCAGCATTGCTTTCCCTGGACGCAAAAGTCCTTGTCAGCGGAACTGAAGGGCAGAGAGAACTGCCTATCGAAAGCTTCTTCCTAGATCTTTTCACTACCGCACTTGAGCACGGAGAGGTGATTACAGGGTTTAAAATAGATGTCCCGAAAAACTCCAGGCAGAAATTCATGAAGATAACCCGTTCTGATACTGCTTTCCCTCTAGCATTCGTAGCTGCAAACCTCCAGTTCTCTGAGGGAATAGTCAAGGATGCAAGGTTTGGCCTGGGGGTTGCGGCTCCTACTCCCATAAGGGCACTTGAGGCAGAGAAATTTATCAGGAACAAACCCTTGAACAGCGAATCAATCCTGAAAGTTGCAGACATTGCCACTAAAGATTTGGATCCTCCTGGAGATGTACACGCGACTCCGGAATACAGAAGAAATCTGTTAAACGTGCTTATGAAAAGGAGCCTTGGCTCAATGACTTCGAGGTGAAGAAAATGATGGAAGGTTTGGTAAACGTAACAATCGACATTAATGGAAGGAAATACTCAGATGATGTAGAGCCAAGGATGCTCCTTGTGGATTTCATTAGGGACCTTGCAAAATTGAAAGGCACTCACATTGGATGCGATACCACGAGCTGTGGGGCATGCACTGTAATTTTCAACGGACTCTCAGTTAAATCATGCACAATGCTTGCGGTTGAGGCTGATGGCGCCAAGGTGGAGACAGTCGAATCCCTGGCCAAGAATGATAAACTCAGCCCTCTCCAGGAGTCTTTCTGGAATCACCATGCACTTCAGTGCGGGTACTGCACACCTGGTATGCTGATGTCATCCACTTTCCTGCTCAGCAGGAACAGCAATCCAACAGATGAGGAAATCAGGGAGGGCATCGCAGGGAACATATGCAGATGCACAGGCTACATTAATATCATTAAGGCAGTGAAAGACGCTGCGGTAAAGATCAACGAAGGAAAGGGGAAGGAGTGATGCCAGTTGCCTCAGAAGACAGAACTGGTTCATGAAACTGTTTCAGGAGAAGAGAAACAGAGTGTTTTCAAGTATATGGGAAATCCCGTAAAGGTAAGGGAAGACGTAATTCCCATTCAGGGCAAAGGCCAGTACATTGACGATGTAGAGCTTTCGGGAACCCTGTATCTTGCTTATGCGCTTTCGAATTTTGGCCATGCAAAGATTAAGAAGATCGATACGAAGAAATGCATGGAGCTCAAGGGTGTCAAATATGTGCTGACGGGAGAGGAACTGAAGAAACACATGACCCCGTACATGCAGATCGCACCGCCTCCCGCGGGAAACCTGGTGGATTACCCGCTAGCGGTGGGTAAGGTCAGGTATTTCGGAGAACCGGTCGCTGCTGTGGTCGCAACAGATCCTTACATAGCAGAGGATGCTGCTGAACTTGTGGAGATTGAATACGAGCCGCTTCCTGTTGTTCTGGATGCGGAGAAGGCCCTCAAGGAGGGGGCGCCGGTACTGCACGATTCCGTGGGCAACAATCTTGTCTGGAGGGGTGTGTGGAACCTTGGCAATGTTGAGAAAGCATTGAAAGAAGCGGATTATGTGGTTGAAGATACTGTGGTAACTCACAGGTATGCTGCTGTGCCGCTTGAGACCAGCGGGGTCCTGGCTTCCTACGACGAGAGCGTGGACACAATTACAGTGCGCAGCGTCAACCAGATGCCAATGTTTGCGCTTCCCATAATTTGCGGTTCGCTTGGGATGTCACCTTCCAAATTCAGGATGATCCTGCCACCAAACGTTGGAGGAGCATTTGGCGGGAAGATTATCAACTACACCCACATAACTGTGGTCGCTTATCTGGCCAGGCTCCTGAAAGCACCGGTAAAGTACGTGGAAACCAGGTCAGAGAATATAATGTCCGGAACACACAACAACGAAAGGAGTTTTCATGTTAAGCTGGGAGTGAAGAAGAACGGCAGAATTACAGGCATATCCATGCAGGCCTTCGACAACTGTGGTGCATATCCTAGATACGAACCGGCAGGGGCAGTCATATGGGCACAGGTAGTACCTGGCATATATGATGTACAGAACGTTTATGTGGATTTCAACCAGGCTACCACAAACAAGGGGCCGACAGGTCCCGTAAGAGGATATTCAAGGCTTCAGCATAATTTCATGTGGGAGCGTATGATGAACAGGGCGGCAGAAAAGTTGAACATGGACCCTGCAGAGATAAGGAGAATAAACCTGATCAAGGCAGAACAGATGCCATATGTGGGCCCATCAAGGACAATATATGACGGAGGAGATTACCATAAGGCCTTCAACACCCTTCTGGAGACAATAGAATACAAGAAATGGAGGGAGAAGCAAAAGGAGGCCAGATCAAAGGGGAAGCTGATAGGAATCGGATTGTCCGCTGTAATTGACTCTGGTGCCAATAACTTCGGGCAGGTAAAGATCATAAACAAGAACTTCCCTGCTTCTGGAAGCATGGAAGTTGGCCTTGTGATGATTGACCAGTTTGGAGGCATTGCTGCAAGAACTGGCACATCTGACCAGGGACAGTCGCATGCGACAACATTTGGACAGATTGTGGCTGAGGTCTTCGACACCAGCCCCGAGAACGTTACCTTCCAGAAGGAATTTGACTCGGTAAGCAATGTATGGGCTGCTTTCTCCGGCGCATATGCTAGCAGGAGCGCCGTTATGGCTGGAACAGCCCTTTATTATGCGGCACAGCGGCTGAAGGAGAAGATCCTGACTATAGCTTCCCATGCAATGGATGAGCCAAAAACTGATCTTTTGCTGAAGGACTCGGCCGTGGAAAGCAAGAAGACACATAAGAAAATGGCACTGGGCGAAATTGCCACTTTGGCATGGCTTGATGTCAACAGGCTGCCTGATGACCTTGAGCCTGGCCTCATAAGCTATGCGGTTTACAAGCCTGACTTCACCTACAATATGCCCGACGACCAGAAGCGTGTCAACAACACCCTTACTTATTCATATGCAATGCATGGCACGGTGGTGGAAGTCGATCCGGAAACATACATTGTGAAGATCCTGAAGCACGGTGTGGTTTCTGATCCCGGCTTCATGATCAACCCAACGGTCGTGGAAGGGCAGGAAATGGGTGCAACGCTACACGGTATAAGCGCAGCACTGATGGAAAATCTCGTGTACGATGAGAACGGAGTTTTGTTGACTTCCAACTTCTGGGATTACCTTGTGGCTGGAGCAAAACAGATGCCGGAAATCGACTTAAAGACCATCGTTACAAGATCCACGAGCTCCGTGCTTGGAGTGAGGGGAGTGGGTGAAGGCGGCGGAGGACCAGTTGGTTCAATAGTAAATGCGGTGGAGGATGCTTTGAAGCCTCTCGGCATTAAGCTGACAAGCTCAAGCATATCGGCGAATGAGATATACTCGATGACACATAGGAAATGAGGTGAAAAGATGAAACTTGAAGGATCTAAGGAAGTAAACACAAGCGCAAAGGCAGTTTGGGATTTCATAACAAACGCAAAGAACATGGCAGAGTGCCTTCCTGACGTCAAGTCACACGAAGTGGTTGACGACAGGACTATCAAGGCTGAAATGAAAGTTGGAATAGGCTTCATCAAGGAGGTTTTCGACTCCACAATCAAATATTCGGAAGTTGACGAGGCCAACAAACACCTTAAGATAACCATTGACTCAAGAGCCAAGGCAAACACTGCAACCATGAACATTGACGTTCATGTGGACGGAGATGACTCAAAGGCCAGCCTCAAGTGGACCGTTGACGCTGTAATGGCGGGAAGGCTCGCAAGCATTGGCCAGAGATATATCAGCAAGGTATCTGATCGAGTCATTGAACAGTCTTTTGAATGCATGATGTCCAAACTGGCGTAATCTGCTTCAATTTTTATTTTTTTTATATTTCAAAACTGATTTACACATATTTTTCCCCTTTTACGCTGAAGCATGGGAACTCCACACTGATTTGACTTTTTGCTTGCCAGCCTGCAGGAAATAGCTTTTCATTGAGCCTATAGAAGAAAAGTATATTTGGACCTTGGAGACAGGGAAGTGCCTGGCCCATCAGTATACGGCCAACGGGGAGACTGGGGATCCTGCTCCGCCCTTTAGCTTCAGGGGAGCACATATGAAGAGAAATTCATTCACACCTTCCGATGAGAGTTCCTCCAGCCTCATGTTCTCAACAAGATGCACCCCGGCGTCCCTTATGAGTATCTGGTGGCAAGGGAAAAGGAGCTTGTCCGTGGGCCTCGTTACATCATAAGATGATGTGTCCGTGCCAGTTATGCTCACCTTGTTCTTTACCATCCATATTGCCACTTCTTCTCCTGGGCCGGGCGAAGCACCCATGTATTTCTCATTATCATTTATCCACAGCTTCCCGTAGCCTGTGTGAAAGAACAACCCGTCACCTGGCTTCAGTTCCAGTTTATAATGTTCAGTGGCTTCCTCCACATCCTTCACGGTAATCTCGTACCCTGGATCAAGGATATCTGTTCCGAAGAACTTTGTGAAATCGAGCATAATGCCCCTTGTAAAAACGGGTGGCATGCTTTCGATTCCAAGGGTATTTGTCCCCACGTCTCCGCTGATATCCCTGATGTCCAGGTCGCCATAAACCAGGTAATCCCTCGACGCATGGTTCAAGCCGTCTATATGGGTCCCTGAGTGGTCAGAGAGCTCATACCTGCAAATTGTTGACCCCAGATGGTTGGGATAGGACTTGAATTTCTTCAGCGTGTATTCCACGTCCCTGTAAGTGTAGGAGAAAAATGGCCCATGGAACCAGATTTGAGGCATATCGTTCCTGTACTCCTGTCCCAGGCTGGTGATTTTGCCCTTCTTCACAAGGCCCGCAGCAGAAATCCTCTTGCCGTCATCTATAAAGGAAAGTGCACCGAGCTCAAGACTCTTCAAGTCAACCATGAGTTTGGTAACTTCATCTCTGTTTTTAAAATGACTGTCTTGAAAATCAATCACAGCAAGCTATTACCAGATAAGTGGCGTAGGCTGGCATGACCGTTGAGCTATACACTGCTGATATCATTCATTGATACCAAACTGTAAATGACATTTTGCAATTGACCTTAAAAATCCTTTTCAACTGGAAATATTCCCAAAATAACATTTTATATATCGTGATGTTGATGTTATATGGTAACAACTGACATGCCTGATCGCCTGAAGAAGACCAATATCGGCACATTCGGTCTCTTTTTTCAGGGATTGGGGCAGGAAGCACCTATTGCAATTTTTATCGGATCTGTGACAGGTGCGGCTGCCTATGCTTTGGGTGCCACTCCTCTGGCATTCATAATTGGAATGATCGCATCTTTGCTTTCCGGGAACAGCATTTATCAATACTCCAAGAAGGTTGCACATGCAGGCGGGTACTCGGCATATGTCAACAGGGGGCTTGGAAAGGCTTTTGCAGCTTTCACCGGCTATCTGTATGTTCTGTATGAGTTGGTAGGGCCGGCTTTTATAGTACTGATATACTTCTGGACCTTCAGCAGTTCCCTGAACGCTGTGTTTGGGACAAATATATCTGACCTGGTAGGAATAGCATTTGTGTCTGTAGCCCTGTTAGCGGCATTTGTTGTTGTATTCAGGGGACTGAGGCTTTCAGTGGTATCTCTGACCGTACTTGGCATTATACAGTTTGTCATTGTTTTTGTTATCTCGTCAATATTGCTGGTAAAAGCCCCTGTTAGATCAATTCAACCGTTCCTCCCCGCATCTGCTCTCCAGGGATATCACGGCCTGTTCCTCGGGTTCATAACGGGAAGCTACGGAGCGTATGCTGGATATGGGAGTGTTGTTCCGCTGGGAGAGGAAGTTAAATCCCCTCACAGGTCCATAGGAAGGGCTGTTCTTCTCATCATTCTCATAATGGGAGTAACATACATATTCAGTGCATATGCAATGGTAAGCGCCTGGGGAATGTCCAACATGGCAAATTTCGCCTATTCTGGATTCCCTGGCGCAATCCTGGCAGGCCAGTTCATAAACCTGCCTTCTGAAGGCCTGATAATTGTGTTTTACGACGCTGTGATATTCACGCCTCTGGTTACAATGCTCACTGCCTGCTCCAGGATGATGTTCTCACTCAGCAGGCAAGACCTGCTTCCCAAGAGGTTGTCACGGGTCCACAGGAAGTTCGGGACTCCCGGCAATGCAGTGGTGCTTTCCACCATTCTGATCACCCTAATTATAGTGGCTGATGCAGCCATATTCTGGTACCAGTACGGATTCCAGACAGGAATATTCTTTTCATGGATCATCCTGGAGATCATATGGTCACTGTCCACCCTTGTGATACACGTGCTAGTGAACTCCTCGCTCTCCGTTGAGGCTGCCAGATCGTTCAGGGCCAGGGAAATCCTTACACACTTCGTATTTCCTACAGCCGCCTCTGCCATTATTGTCCTTGCAATTGCCTATTCCCTGCAGGGAATGGCAATGCCTATAGAGCTTGCGCCTCTGACGCTTCTGGTATACGCAGTGATCTCCATAGGTGTAATGCTGGCCCAGAAAGCTAAGGTAAAGGTCCTGAAGTTCGAGGATGCCGTGGAACTCACAGAGGTAAGCTGAATAATTTGAGCGGAATCTGATTGGTTTTCAGGCCAATCCTCCTATTTTTTCCGACAGTTCTTCGATGGAGCCCATGAGTGGTATTTCTTCTGCTGTCCTGAAGAGTGGCCAATAATCCTTGAAACCGGATCCTGTCAGGATCACTGCCAGTTTTTCATCACTGCTGACCTTGCCCTCAGAAATGGCTTTTCTGACGGCAGCCAGTGCAGCGCACGAAGAGATCTCTGCAAATATGCCTTCTGTCCTGGCAATGTCCCTCTGGGCGGCCATGATTTCATCATCTGTTACCGATACCCCGAATCCTTTCGATTCCTTGACAGCAAGCAGGGGATGCATCGAACCAAAGTTAACTCGAAGTGCTCCTGCAACAGTCTCTGCCGACTCTATTTCCTTCACCTCGTCAAGCCCTTGATCTATTGCCTGGACAAGAGGGGAAGCATTTTCACCCTGGACTGCCACCATTCTTGGAATCCGTTCGATGAAACCCAACTGATAGAGTTCCGCAAATCCTTTGTATATTCCGTAGAGGAGGTCTCCACCGGCAGTGGGAACAAAAACACAGTCTGGAACTTTTACCGCGCCGATTTCGTAGGCTATGGTCTTCAGGGAGTCCACCGTGAGTGGATTCAGGGGAACCCATATGAATCCGTTATGCCATGCAGGTAATGCTTCCTGCACCCTGTTGAGTGCCCGGAAGAGATTATCCTTGGTAGAATACAGATTCCTCACCCTTATTATGGTGGGATTATACATGGAAATCTGGCCCAGCTTGGAGATTGTGGAATCCTCTCTTATGAGAATGAGGGCCCTCATCCCTGCCCTTGCTGCATAAGTGGAAACCGAAGCGGCAGCGTTGCCGGAAGAAGGCACGAATATGCCATCCTTCCCCCACTCCCTGACAAGGGAGACTTCAAGCGAAACCGCCCTGTCCTTGAATGAGCCACTAGGATTGGAACCTTCAAGTTTGCACCAGAGATCTCTGGCACCAATCAACTTTCCATATGAATCTGCCTTGACGAAGGGTGTCCAGCCTTCTCCCAAAGTTGTTATATTCTTTGCCGAGACGGGTGGGAAAAGTTGAGCAAATTGCCATATTGACTCTCTCCTCTTCAAATCTAACTTGACACTGTCAACATCGTATGAACCTGTAAGAAGACCACCGCAGCGAGGGCATTCTCTTAAGATAATGGATTCATGAAACCTGCCGCACTTCAGGCACCTCATGCCCTGAAAAACGTTCTTCTGCATAACCGATGTATCATTCAGTCCGGTAATGAACGTTTGGGAGGGAATTAGAAAATCTTCCGGAATGAAAAATGAGGCTGGAAAATTGATCCTGACAGGGGAAAGGCAGGTGCGACCAGCACTTTTGAGCTTCATCGCACAAAATACTCCATAGAAGAATAGTTACACTTTACAAATAGCCGCTAAAAACGAGCAGGAACGGTTGGCGACAAATTTATTACTATTGCGTTGCATATAACGCAGGCACTTCCTTAGATTACAAATATATAGAATTTGTAAAAAATAAGAATGTTGCAACAGTGTTTTTCAACGGGCCTTACAACATGGACTCATGGAACGAGGCACTCGTAGAGGTTGATACGGAAACCGGCATTGTCCGGCCACTCAAGATCGTTATGGTCCTTGATTGCAGGACAATAATAAAACCAAAAGGGGCAAGGGAACAGATCGTTGGCCGTGCTGCGCATGCATTGGGCCACACACTATTTTAGGAGCTCACACTTGAAAATGGTGAGGTCCTGAACCCCGGATTTTCTGATTATGAGGTTTTGGGGATAACGGAGGCTCCCGAGTTCGCCATAGAGTTCATGGAATCAGAGAGCAAAGAGGGCCCGTTTGGAGGCAAAGGAGTAGCAGAGATTGGGATAATCATGGTCTCTGGCGCCGTTGCAAATGCAGTCTTCGAAGCAACAGGGGCAAGAGTAACCTCTCTTCTCCTCATGGAAGAGAAAGGCCTGATGGCCTTGTCAAAATCCTCGTTGCTCCCATCAGCGGTCAGGTAGGTTGGATTGTTTGCAGAGGCAAAGAGCACTATTGTCTCCCTGATCTTTAACTTTGTCTCTCTCTTCAACTTTACCAGCTTCATTCCCACTCCATTGATTCTCGATGAAATATTATCGGCTGTGATGACGCCAACCCCTCCTGCCGTGGGAATGATTGCAATATTGTCCCCATGAAGCTTTTCGGAATAGGCCAGCACTCGACCATAATCTATCTTCTCGGTTTCGTCAAATGCTCTTACTGCTCCTGCCTAGGAGATCGCACTGGCAACAATGTCGTCGGAAGCCATTGCACCGGTGTGTAGTGAGGCAGCGACCACAGATTCACTTGTGCTCCCTGACTTGAAGATGACCATGGGCTTCTTAGGGCTGATCTCCTTGACTTTGTTAAAAAAACTCCCTCCCCACGGGAATGCTCTCAAGATACATGACAGTGCCCTTAGTGAGAGTATCCGATGCAAAGTGGTCTGGCAGTTCAACCTCATTGAGGTCAATCCGGTTACCAAGGTTGTGTAATGCAGATATCCCGACACTGAACTCGGATACACCTTCCACTGTCAACAGGCCCAGAGCAGTGCTCTGGGACACAAACACAATATTGCCCTTTGGGAGGAAAGGCAAGCGTCTCTTTGATGTAAGGGCAGTGTTTACCCTGAATGCGGGAAATACACTCCAATGGTGTTCGGGCCAATGATCCTGGTTTTAGAACCCTTTATGGCCTCAAGGAGCTACTTTCCTCGTTCCTTTCCCTCTTTACCCAGCTCTGAGAAGTCGTTGGCTATGACTATAACGTACTTGACCCCTTTTGCTACACAGCTTTTTAGCGCGTCCAGTGACCTTGAAGCAGGGAGTGCCATAACTGCAAAGTCGGGAGGCTGGTCCAAGGTTTCAATAGAGGGAACACTTAAGCCCCATGATCTCCTGGCTTGAAGGATTCATAAGGCATATTGTGCCTTTTTAACCTGATTCTATCATGTTGTTCAGAATAGCATTGCCAATCTACGTTGGACCCTGATATGCACCGATCACTACTACCGACTTTGGATTGCAAAGGTTCGCAAGCATGGTAATTTAAGGTTGGAACCTCTGTAAATTTCTTCTGGCTCATGAAACACAGCAAAATGATTGGTAGTTGCTTCCAGAGAATGCAGGAAGCGACAAACGGCTGTTATGGGCTATACTTGGACCGAATGCAATCCATTGTACGAAGAAATGCAGAAACTTCGCAGAGAACAGGAGGACTGTTTGCAGTTCCAGGGCCTATATTTTGGTTCCCTCTGCATCGGTTAATGCACTGGATCTTGATCTGCCAGCTTCATCGTTTCTGTTCACAACATATATTGAAATAATTATTATTGCAATCCCCAGGAACTGGACTGCATTTATGGTTTCATCATATAAGAAAAATGATGCAATGAGAGCAACCACGATTATCAGGAACATGTAGACTCCCATGGAGGATGCTTTGTACCTGGAGAGCAGGATAAACCAGAGCGTATATGCAATCGCAGTGCCGGGAAGCCCAATCCAAAGCACAGAACCTATGAAGGCAGTATTCCACTTTATCATACTCAAAGGTTCGGTCAGGAGAGCCCAGACCGCAAGAGAGATGATTCCGCCAAGAAGCTGGAGCCGGTTCACGCTCAACAGTTCCTTTCCGTGGAAATACCTCTTGAACAGGATGTTCATAAATCCGAATCCAAGACCCGATGCAAGGAGTTCAATGTCAGCGGTTATGTTGTTGTTTGCGTGCTGGAATAGGACATTTGAAGCCAATGCCACGCCTGCAAAGCCGAATATAGCAGCTGCAAATTTGACCTTACTCGGGACTTCACCCAGCACTGGAACAGCTATAAAAAGCATCCATAATGGGTAGGCTGTTACCAGGACACTTGAGATTCCCGGGTCAACCGTGAGCATCCCTAAGAACCAGAGGCCAAAGAAGAGGCATGTTCCCGGAATCCCGCCCAATATGCCTATGAACAGTTGCGTCCTAGTGAACTTCACCCTTATCTTCAGAAAGTGGAGAATCACGGAAAAAGTGAGGAATGCAGTAAACGCCCTGAAGAATGCAAGCCAGATTGGGGCTGAGTTTGCTATACCCACTACTGATACCGGATAGTTAAGCCCCCAAACTGTAACAATGAAGGTAAAACCTAGGATTTCCCATTTTGAAAAAGGCAAGCTGATGACTCCTTAACTCTGGTAAAGAATTATCGGCCTTATCACTATTATCATTTGTTGTTGACTTTCTTAGCTGGAATAAGGACAGTAGATTTTGGGAAGCCCCTGTTCCCCCCCCCTTATCCATGGTATCGACTGTGCGGATTAGCGGGGCTTATCACCGGGCGTTAAGTTCGGCTATCCTTTTCACTGCTTTCTCAATGTCTGCAGGAGTGTTGTAGAAATGCGGTGCAATTCTCAAGCCAATTCCCCTGCTGGATGTAATTATGCCTTCATTTCTGAGCATGTTTTCCATTTCGTGTGGTTCCCGCACAACAAATGAAACCATGGCTCCCCTCTCCTGGTCATTTTGCGGCGATATTGTCCTCAGCCCCAATTCCATTCCAAGATCAATTGCCTGCCTCGTGAGCTTCATGATCTTTTCGCGAATTGAAGGCACACCTTCTTTCAGAATTACTTTCAGACCTGTTATGCTGGTATACAACGCAGGAATTGCCCAGGTCCCGGACTGGAATCTGTCAGCGGTGTCGGCATAGTCAAGTTTCTCAGCTCCAAACTGGAACGGATCCTTCTGTGAAAACCACCCTATATAAGCAGGTTCAAGTTCCTTTATAAGTTCCTTCCTGACATAGAGAAATGCCAGCCCAGGGAGTCCAAGTAGGTACTTCAGTGTTCCTGCCGTCAGATAGTCAACATCATCTTTCTTAACGTCAATTGGTACATTTCCCACGGACTGGTAGGCATCCACATACACCTCTGAGTTTACATCATGTGCAACTTTCCCAATGGACCTGATGTCCTCAATGAACCCGTTGAGAGAGCTAACATGGACCGCAGAGACTAGCCTTGTTTTTCTGCCTGTCACCTTTCTGTAATCATCCGGATCAACCCGATAGTTCCTGTTCTTTATCGTTATAACATTGGCGCCGAATTTCTCCTGCCCGAGTACAACATGATTTGAAGTTGGATACTCCATATCGCTTATGACTATCTCGTTCCTCCTGCCATAATCAAATGCGCTAAGTAGTGCCCCAAATGCAGATGAAACAGAGAAATGTGGGGCAACCTCTTCCGGGCTTGCTTTTATAAGCTTGGCAAAAAGTGATTTCACCTCAGACACCTTTGAACTCCAAGAATCCCATGGATTTCCATATTCAATCAAATCCTGCTTATATTGCTCCAAGGAAGTGATCAGCCCCTGATAGGCTGGAGTGTGTGAACATCCTGCGAGATAAGTTGTCCTGGTTACCAATTCGAATTCTGCGCCGTCCATCTGCATTACCTTTATGGGACATAGGAGGCAAGAAAAGCTGAAAAATGTTACTGTGGCCCCCCGTATTGCCACCATTGGGAAGGACATGAATAAGATCAAAGACTAACACTTCAGAAAGTGAACTCTGGATTGGCCTGCGAGGATGCAATGGTCTGTCTCACATGTTGTTCCTTTTATTGAATCAGCATAAATATTAAAACCCTTCACCCAGTAATTTACGATGTTATGAGGAAATAGAAGATTTTTATATATAACTGTTCGTAACCAGTTATGAGTTCTTCTCAAACTGATTCAGAGGGCAATGCCCTTGCAAAGAATTCTGTAGGAACTGCGGGACTGGTCTTTCAGGCAATGGGCCAGCTGTCTCCAATTGGAATTTTTGGAGGTTCTATCCTTGGAGCCGCCTCCTTTGCTGAGGGTGCCACTCCGCTTGCATTTATTATTGGAATGTTTGCGGCCCTTTTGTCGGCCAACACTATTTTTCAATATTCCAAGAAGGTTGCCAGTGCTAGGGGATACTACGGTTATGTGGGAAATGGATTGGGCAGATATGCGGGGGCAATGACCTCCTACCTGTATGTACTATATCAGGTGGCCAATATCTCGTTCATTTTCGCATATTACGTGCTGACCTTTTCGCCTACGTTCAGCTATGTGTTTGGGACCAATGTCTCAAACGATTATGGATACCTGTACATAATCCTGATATCCATACCTGCGTTCTACCTCGTCTATAGGGGAATCAAACCGTCCTATAAGTCCCAGATGATAGTCAACTCCATTCAGATAGCCTTTGTGGTTTTGATCTCGCTGGTTGTGATCGCCACTGCAAAGGACAATACGCTTGCTACCTTCACCCCCATTGCATCTGTCGGCTGGAAGGGAGTGTTCCTCGGGTTCATAACGGGGAGCTATCTCGCCTATGCTGGCTATGGGTCCATAGTGCCGCTTGGAGAGGAGGCAAAGACACCACGCAGGTCCATTGGGGTGTCAACCGTTCTCTTGGTTATAATAATGAGCGCCCTCTATCTATTGGGTTCCTATGCAATGGTCGTGGGATGGGGGGTTAATTCCATGTCTTCCTTTAGCAGCAACATTTACCCCGGCTTCGTAGTGGTATCCCAACATATAGGTTCATCCGCAAATGTGCTATTCTTCCTTCTCAACTTCTTCGTGGTGTTTCCGCTGTATGTGACCATGGTCACCGCAGTCTCCAGGAATATCTACTCGATGTCTCGGGATGGTTATTTCCCTAAGTACTTTTACTCTGTGCATGAGAGGTACAAGTCACCACACAGGGCAATTGGGCTCACTGCAGTTCTTTTCTTCATAGTAGCACTTGTTATGTCAGTGATTTTCTTCTATACGCAGGGCGGATTCTTCAATGGATTCTTCTACGAATTCCTGTTTTTCGCGACTGCAAGCACGGTGTCCACACTGATTATTCACCTTCTGGTGAACACCTCACTCAGCGTTTCCGGTGACAAGGAGTCCAAGTCTCCACTGAAGTATATAACACATTATGCGCTTCCAACTAGCTCAACTGTGGTTACACTGATAGCAATTTACTATGCAGTTTACAGCCTGACACCGCCGTTGAATTACAGCCCAATCCTGGTGCTGGTGTTTGCCTTGCTGGTTCTTGCAGGGGCCATCCTCAGGAGGAATAAGTTGGGAAAAGTGGATTATTCTTCAAAATCAGAAACGCCTGAAGCATAATCATACTGCAAATTTTTAACTCATTTTTTTTATTTTTCACCATTTTTTTGGTGTTTATATTATTCCACAAATGTGGGAACCTCATACACAGATTACAACTTCCTTGTATAGAGCGAAAGAATCTGTTCTATGGTTCTCGGGCTGAAGAAATATGAAATGGAACCTCCCCAATGACTTGTTTTAGGAATAGCTAACATATGAGCCCCAATCAACATATCTGGTTAGAAAGTAAAAGATGAATGCCCAGTATTGATTGTGGCCTGAATCCAACTGCAGTGAATGATGAGAAAAAGGATGCGGGCATAGCGGGATTCCTATTTCTTCTCATTTCGTTGTTATTCCTGTTGCGCACTTTCAGGAAAGAAGAAAAAGAGCCTTCGTGGTTTCTCAAAAGGATCCTTGAATAAAGTTTATTTTGTATTGAAAGGCGATCCTGTAAATCCATTCCGCTACTTCAGCCCCTGATGCCTTACTGTACTGTTCAATCGAGGAAGTCTTTTGACGATACGATTTCCAAAATAACCGGTTTGCATTCTTTAGACTCCTCTGTTACAGAAGAAAGGGTCCTCAAAAACACCTGG
>JAJZKS010000181.1 GCA_021850835.1 Thermoplasmata archaeon | reverse complement strand
CTTTGCACCACCATTGACATTGAACTTCGAATCTTCAATGCCTAGTTCTCTCTGGACAATCAGTGAAGCAACCGAGAATGCCTCGTTATGCTCAACTAAATCAAAATAGCCAATGGGTTTTCCAAGCCGGTCCAGGAGTTTCCTTGTTGCTGGGACGGGGGCCTCCACAAAATCCTTTGGTGAAAGTGAAGCGGCCTGGAACCCTGTGATTTCTGCTATTGGTTTCAGTGAAAAGTTGTTAACCGCCTTTTCTGAGGCGAGAATCAGGGCAGATGCCCCATCACTTAACTGGGAAGAATTCCCTGCGGTGAGAATTCCGTTCTCAGAGAATGCTGAGTGAAGGGCCCCAAGTGCTTCAATGCTTGTTGTCCTGATCCCTTCATCTCTTGAAAGTTCCTTCATGGGGATTACTTCATCCCGGAATTCACCGGTTTCCCATGCCCTGAAGGCCAGTTCCTGGCTTCTTACAGAAAATAGATCAGCTTCTTTCCTCGTAATCCCAAATTTGTGGCCAGAGGCTTCAGCAGAATAACCCATTGGCTATTTTGATTTAGTTGAGCATAACGAGGCATTCTCGGTTGCTTCACTGATTGTCCAGAGAGAACTAGGCATTGAAGATTCGAAGTTCAATGTCAATGGTGGTGCAATAGCTATCGGTCATCCGCTGGGTAACTCCGGTTCCAGGATCATGGTTACGCTCATCAATGCCCTTAAACACAGGAAAATGGAACACGGTCTCGCGACCATCTGCCACGGCGGTGGTGGAGGCCACAGCATATCACTGGAGATGGTATATTGAAGGTAACTGTCATAGGCGCAGGCACAATGGGCAGGGGCATCGCCCAGGTCTTCGCACAGGCTGGCAACGAAGTGGTTCTCACTGATGTTTACCAGAAGGCCTTAGAAACGGCCTCTAATGAAATCCAGAAGTCTCTGGGCAAACTTCACTCCAAGGGTGCCATTGCAGAAGCACCTGAACTGGTCTATGGCAGGATAAAATTCATGGAAGACCTCTCGCAGGGAAGAGATGCAGACATCTTTATCGAAGCAGTTCTTGAGAAGTTAGAAATTAAGGAAGCGCTATACAGGCAGCTCAACAAAATCGCAGGTGAAAACTCCATCATCGCAAGCAACACTTCATCCATTTCAATTAACGCCCTCTCTGCCTCAATCAATAAGCCTGAGAATTTCCTCGGCCTTCATTTCTTCAACCCGGTCCCCATCATGAAACTGGTTGAAATAATCAGGGGGGTCAGAACTAGCCCATCAGTGGTCGATAGGGCCATAGAGATCACCAGGCAGCTGGGCAAGGAACCCGTAACTTCACAGGACTTTCCAGGATTCATATCAAACAGAATACTCATGCCTCTCATAAGAGAAGCAATCCTTGCGCTTGAGGAGGGTGTTTCATCCAGAGAAGATATTGATAAAACATTGAAGCTGGGGATGAATCACCCCATGGGCCCGCTTGAACTTGCGGACTTCATAGGTCTTGACGTAGTTCAAGACATCATGGCTGTCCTCTACGAGGAATTTGGCGATCCAAGATTCAAGCCTCCAGTTACACTGAGGAACCTTGTCAATGCAAGGAAGCTCGGAAGGAAATCCGGCGAAGGCTTTTACAAATATTGAGGAGTGGAAAAAATGGGATATGAAAACATACTGGTAAGTGACAGAGGAAAGGTAAGGATAGTAACTCTGAACAGGAAATCTCCGCTGAATCCGTTGGATATGGATACACTGAGGGAGATAAAAGATGCAATCCTTAATTCTGGAAGCAACGTAATATTGCTGCATGGTGCCAACAGGGCATTTTCGGCCGGTGCCGACATCAACAATTTCATGAAACTGACCAACGACACTGCCGGGATATTCGCAAAAGAAGGGCATGACATCATGAATGCCATTGCCAGCTACCCCAGGCCAGTGATTGCAGCAATTCATGGGTACTGCCTGGGCGGCGGATTTGAACTCGCTCTCGCATGTGACATCAGGGTAGCTCATCCGGATACAACGTTCGGGCTTCCGGAAGTAAACTTGGGAATACTTCCAGGATTCGGGGGTACGCAGAGGTTGAGGCACATCGTAGGAGAGACTCTTGCATTTGGCCTCATTTCTACCGGGAAGAGATACAAGGCCGGCGAAGCTTTCAGCTATGGGCTTTTGAATGAAGTTTCTGAGAATTATCTTGAAGTTGCAATTAAACTTGCAGAGGAACTATCAAAGAAACCCAAGGAATCTTTGAGGTTAATCAAGCATCTTGTCAGAAATGCACCAGATGACATATTTGAAGAGGAGATTGACGCCTTCGGGGAAGTATTTGCCTATCCCGACAGGGAAGAGGGAGTAAAGGCTTTTCTCGAGAAGAGGGAAGCGAACTTCCGGGATTAGGGAGATCCCGAGATCCCTCATTTTTCTGACATATCCAGCTCTTTTTCTATAAATATAGCATTTTCAATGAACAGGTTAAAGCTTTTATTCCATTGTTTCTTTTTAAAGTTGGAAAGTGTGGATCAAGACCAATAGATATCAGGGAAAGAGCCTTTCATGGAAGGTTTAGATCCACTAAAAATAGTAACAGGTTAGTCCTTTGTGCACGATGATTCTATTTTACCAGATCTGGTCTCAGAAAGACCCATATATTACGACTCCATTATATTTATGACATTATTCAGTTCCTCGCAGAAACGCCTAGAGACCAGAGAATTATTGACTCCCTGACAAAGGCAATGAAGAAGTAGGACAAAAAGATCGAGGATCTGGAGGAGGAGAACAGAAAGCTCAGGGACGAGGCTGAGGAATACAGGAGGAGGCATCCTTCCACCGTTGGAGTGAAGAATGGCAAGACATACGACATTAAGGCAGAGGAGAGGAAACAGGCGCCTGATATCAATTCAGGTGACGCCCCCCCTCTCCTGTGGAGAAGAAGCCCGGTGCACAGTTGAGCCACAAGGGGCACCTCAGGAGAACACCCAGGAGAACAGGCAGGGTGAGGGTGAATGCATCCTTCTTCACTTGCCCTGAATGTTCCTCCACCCTCACCAGAAAGGGCACCAGGAAGAGTTTCATCGAGGATATCCCAGAGATCATTCCGCGATCCATACAGTATCGCATAGAGAGGATGTTCTGCAGGAAATGCAGGAAGGTCTATGAACCTGTGATCCCGGAAGCGCTTCCCAATGTAGGCTTATCCATCAGGACGATGCTCATCGCTGCATTTTTCAAGATCGCAATGAGGATGAGCCTGGAGTCCGTCACCGCAACCATGAAGGAGGTCCAGGAGATACTGTACCAGCTGTCAGAGACACTGGGCCTCTAATACAGCTCTCTCCTTGGGAAGAGCAGGGAAGCCCCTGCGAGGAACATGGATACCACGTCATGGAGGCAGATTGGCGTGAATCGTGATCTCTGGTTCTTCGTCACAAAGGGGAAGCGATATTCCATGTCGCTGAGAACAACGGCCATGAGGTTGCAGAGAAACTTCTCAGCAAGCATCGCGGTGTGGATATCCATGATCAATTAAGCGCATTCGAAACACTGGCATCAAAAACCAGGAACGATCAGCTGTACTGCTGCAGTCACATAATATGCGACGCGAAGGAACTGGAACAATTCTACGGGGAGGAGGGAGCTTGGATAAAGAGATCCCTCCAGTCTGTTGTACATGGAGGCGAAGGTATACCAAGGCCATGGAACGGGAGAGGATGTCGAGAAACTGTACCGCAAGCTGGTATTCCTCCTTGATTCCCATCACGATCACCGCAGATCGCGAAAGTTCGTCGACAACCTTCTCAAACGGAAGAAGGAGTGGTTGTTCCGGTTCGTGGTTGATCCTGAGGTGGAATCCACCAACAATCGGGCCGAGAGGGCACAGAGACCTGCTGTGATGGACTGGAAAGTTTCAGCCGGAACCATATCCGAAAAAGGATCAAGGGCATACAAACGCGTGAATTCCATATTCTACACGCAGAAGCCGAAAAAGGAGAGCATAATCAGAGATGTCCCATCAATGATCAGAAAAAGCCCCAATCCAGGATGAGTGCACACATCAGTTACCTCTTACTAAAATTCGAAATGTTTAAATTAAATATCTTGCTAAGATTTAATTGGTGCTATTAAACAAATGGAAAGTGGCAATCACTTTGATGGTTGTGGTTCTCTTTAGGGCTGTCGGATATAGCTCATCTGTCTCAATTTCTCACGACCATATTAATGATGGCGCTCAAAGTAAAGAGATATCAATGGCTTCCTCTCCAAATCCATTAAAGCCTTTTAACAACAACTCAAATTCACTTTACTATAATGTCAAAGCCCCTATGGGCATACTTAACGACTTAAGCCTCGTTACAGGTCTTAACGGGACGACTCGGATGGCATTCATTAATGCGACTTTGGTCAGCCTTGACCACCGCTTTGCTATATTTGCACACAATGTGACTTTGATTGGAATCAAAGAAAGAAATGTAGGTTTGTATAATCTCGTCTATTATTTCAATACTATTACAATAAACCTCACGGTGAATGGGGAAAATGGCTATAATTACACTTTCAC
>JAJZKS010000180.1 GCA_021850835.1 Thermoplasmata archaeon | reverse complement strand
AGCCCGGAAAAGAGCTCTCTAAGGTTGGCAGCCTCATTTTTCACAGTTATGACGATGGAAATGCCCTCTCCCGGGACAGCCATTTTAACTAATCCCAGTCCATCCTGTTCATGGCACGTTCTTTTTTGGTGCCTTTCTTGTATTCCTTGTAGTGTTCCTTACAGAGGTGCACCTTGGTTTTCTTGTCATCAATAGTGAAAACTTTCTTCGCCAGGTCTGCCGGCACAGTCTTGAAACTGTCATTTGTGCATCCCGGTACTTCACAGTTCTTATCTGACATGTCCTTCACCGATGGATTCAGAGCATTCAGGCGTATTTATCCGTATCGCTTGTTTAAATGGTATGGAAATGCCCGGAGTAAGCCCCTTTCTGTTCGCCCTTTCGGGTTGGCAACATTCGACTTTTGCACACAGTGCTGCGTCTTACCCGGCCCTCTCGGTGGCATCACGGGGCCTGTTTAGACTTTCTCCGTCCAGGAAGAGTTTCCATCGGCACCACTGAAACGTCATCCGCCGGAATCATCCTGCGCAGGGGGCCGTTATTTTTCTTTTCCCTGAACCACCCCTCCCGAGGTACCTGCTTGAGCAGGTTGGGCTCCACCGGGGAGAGGGGACTTTCCTCACTCTTTCGAGCGTAAGTTGCCCTCGGGCTTTTCCACTGGGAAACATTGCAGTTTAGCCTTAAAGTTTGCTGTAAAAAATCAAGGAAGGTCAACCCTGAGGGCGGCTTTTCTCTTTATGAGAATGTCAGCGAACTGTTCAGGGAGATATACAAGGTCGTTCTCGTGCAGGTAATAGTCCCTGTCAGGCTGTGCGATTGGGGGCTGGTCACCAAGAATGCGGACCAGCATAAATTCGGATTTTCCCTCCGTAGCAGGCTCCTCCTGTAAGGGTTCTGCAACTGATTCTTCCTCCGCTGGTTCCAAGACTGTCTCCCTTTCCTTCTCAACTGGTTTAGGGGCCTCTTCCTTGGTTTCCTGTGGCGGAGGAAGTTTGTTGATGAGGAGATTCTGCTGGTCCTGCATCATATTGTGGAGCCTAACAATGAATTCCTTCTCCTCAGGAGTGAGGGAATTCATAAGTTCACTGTCCAGGGGATAGATGGAAAGTGTTGCGATTTTCTCAAATCTTCTCTGGAACAGGGCCTTGAAATCCTTCTCAAGGTCACTGACTCTTTTCTTTAGGTCCATGTAAGCCGTTATGTCCTGCGCCTTCAGGCTCTTCTCTGCTTCCTCGTTGAGAGAATCAAGGGCGCTGGTGACATTCTTGTAAAAGGCTGGATCCAGTTTCTTTATTTTTTTTGACCTGAACTCTGCCCTGAAGAAAGACCTCAGCTCGTTTGCTACTTTGTCAATCTGGGTAGGGTCAAGGCTCATTGCTTTTAAATAGCTACTGTGTATTTTTTATTATTGCTATCTTTCCACTTTAAAGGAAACCTTTGAACATATCCTCGCCAAAAAGCTCCACTGGAATATCCCTGAAAGCTTCGCTGAAAATTTTTTCCCAGCCCTCTATTTCAGATTTTATCATTATTGCCCTCCTGGGGACCGAATCAGGAGGTATTACTTTCCAGCCCAGGGCGGGGTCGTCAACATAGTCTGTTTCAAGCAGGAACGGCTTGCCTGAAAGGCAGGCTTTCCTCGCATTTGATTTTGATGCAAGTATCGATCTCTGGATGCCGGTCTCAAATGCCAAATCCTGAGGCAGGGCATGGTGCTTCACCACCAGTTTATGGTCCAGTCCAGCCTTGTCAGCAAGTTTCCCAAGAAACCTGTAGCCTTTTTCATCAAGGTCATCTGTATGGAGGATTACAGGGCAATCAAGGTCTGCAGCTTTCTCCATGGAGTATAGGATTATTGAATTGCTTTCCTCAAGCACTTTTCCTGGGACCTCGAAGTGAGGCCTCCCTATCTCGCCTATTGCATGGGCTTCTCCCTCTGTGATGTACCTGCAGGCCAGGTCAATCGCAGCTTTCATTTCTTCAAGAGGATCTTTCCCGCTCTGCTCTATCCTGAAATAATCAAGAGGATATGGCCCCAGTGTTACAGCGGGTTCAAACTCTTTTTCCTCCCTGATGATCCTGGCCATTGAGACTGTCCGTTCGTAAAGGGTCTCGTAATAATGTTCAAGTCCAAGGCTGTTGTCAGGCAGGTTAACAAGATTGAAGGTATCTCCACCTGCCTTGAGAAACATATCCACTGCCCCTAGAAACCTGCCCTTTGGGTTAAGGTGCATGTGGTTGTCGAAGATGAAGCAACTCTGGCCGTTCACTTTAATGGGCATATATCTCCCGACCCTTATGCAGTTGGCATGAAAATGGCATCATGGGGCAATCCCGCCGGGGCCCAGGAAGGGGAGGAAAATAACGAGCAGCCTGCTGAAATGGCTTTTGGCTTCCTGATCTGACGGAGTTGCCTCAAGTGCCTCATCCAGTTTCCTGACCGCTGGTGCAATGGTTTCAGTGCTCTTCCTGCTTAAAAGTGAGTACGTTGTGCACCAGGGCATGTCCTTTGTTATTAGCCAATCTTTCAGGCTTGCAGCTTCTGAGTCGCTTGAATGGGCAATCCTGTTGGCTGTCATGCTCAGCATCATGGAATACCCCATGAGCACAGAACTCAGGAGCCCCCGTATTTCTTCTAGTGACTTGCTTTTGAGGATTCCGGTCCACCGATCATAGTCTGTGGATTTGAACAATTCCTCATTGAGCGAATAGAACTTTTCAACGTAATTTTTCTTTGGGACAACCTCAGGCTCGTTCAGTATCCTATCCTCCACGAGCTGGGAAACAAAATGGTAAAGATTTGACCTGCTGACACTGACATACTCAGCCATCTGCGTTACTGTCATTTTATCCTGCTCTGCAAGGAGCATGATAATGCTGAATTTGGTCGGGTTTCTGTAAGCATTGGCCAGAACCTCGTACTTGCCGTCCTGTTCCATGACAGTGAAGTTAATATAGTAATTTAGTTTTTACGTATAAATGATGTTTATACGAATAAATAAAATTTACGTGGAAAGCTGCCCTTACGTGGATTCAGTCGGGATGAAGCCACAGAAATATAATTTCTGGATTGGTTTTTCCGGTGAGTCAAGAGATTCCTTCCACATGCCATTAAGCAAGATTGAAATGCAAAATTCGGAAATTCGTTTGTGCAGAATAAGTGGAGGAGAGTAATTTGGCTGGGAAGCCCGAGGGGGCAATTACTGCGAGAGTGCCATTTTCAAAGAACTACAAGCTTATGGTGTTCAACAATGCCATATCAAGAACCGGGACTGCAGGGTTCCAACTTGCAATTCTCTGGATAGCGCTGCTGCTTACAAAATCACCGGTTCTAGCTGGGTTCGCAGATGGAATGTCAGCACTTCCATTGATGCTTAGTTTTGTATTCGGCGCAATTGTTGACAGGCTTGTCAGCAAGAAGGCACTTGCAATCGTGATTTCCAGTTTCAGGGCTGCCTCGATAATGGTGCTGTTTATTGCTATTTCACAAAGCAGCCTCATCCTTGAAGTTTTTTCAATTTACTTTGTCGCTTTCGTCATCGGGATGTCCACGGATATCCTGAATGCAATCAGGTCAAGCTGGTCTAAGCAGTTCATGGAAGAGTCGCAATACCAGGGCGGTGTGTCACTATCCCAGAGCGTAACTGCCATTGCAGAGGCTGCAGGATATGCCATCTCCGGAGTTCTGATTTTGCTGGGCTTGCAGTTCGCAATCTACAGTTTTGCAATTATATTCGCAGTCTCCATTGCTCCACTGATACTGATCCGGAAAGAAAGAACGTCAAATGTTGCAAAGGAGATAGACATCAAGTCATCAGTTAGGGAAGGCATGAAATTCATCTTTGGCGACTCAAGGCTGAGGGCGCTGGTAATCATAATCATGGCAATTAACCTCACCATTGGAACGGTTGGAATTTTCATGGTTTACCTGGTTGAGGTCCATTTCAAGCTTTCAGCAATTTACTACACTTCAATGGCCCTCAGTGTAACAATAGGTGTTATTGTTGGGTCTGTACTTGGATCAAAGGCAAAGGGAAAGGTAGGGCATTATTCAATTGGCACCATTTTATCCATTGCACTGTTGCTGCTTGCAGTTGGAAACCTCGGCTCAATTTACCCTGATTATGCTGCAATCCTTGGTGTAGGAGTACTAGTTGGCGTAGTAAACGTGGTTGTGAACACTGCAATCATAAAGATCGTTGATCAGGAGATGATGGGAAGGATTTCTGGCGCGTTCAACACATTTGGCATAAGCATCACCTTCATATCAGGCGCAATAGGCGGGGTACTGATCCAACTGCTGACCATCAGAGGCGCGTTTATCCTTATCAGCGTGATCCTTGGGGTCGTATCATTTATCCCGCTATTGTTTAGTGATTTCTTCAATCTCAGGGTAGGAGACGCCAGAGAGGAACCCCAGGCCGCTTAATGGATACGGGGTGGGCCAAAACCACTCCTGAGGCAGATATTAAGGCTTGGAAATGTTTAAGTGCTGAAGGCTCTAAATGCCACTCCTACGAAACCTCATTTAAATTCAAAATTGAGAAAACCTT
>JAJZKS010000179.1 GCA_021850835.1 Thermoplasmata archaeon | reverse complement strand
AACAGATTCAGACAGAGCTATTCTAAGCCACACATAGAAGAAATCAGATAACCTAGAATAAGTGAAATTGTCGAAATACGGGGGATCAGTTAAAACAATGTCAATGCTTCCGCTCGGAACAAAGTTCATCCTCTCAGCGTCACTGCATTTTAAAAGCGCATTTTGCTCATCTGATTTCAATTTGCGATACGACCGTGCAACGTTTGTAAAATGATATGGAACCTCTATTGGAATATACTCAACATCTCCGTCATTTCTGGTACGTAAACTTACACCCTTTGCTAATAGTAGTTTCCTGTAACATTTCACAAAAGTTCCTCTTCCATATCTTCCTCCCCACACGTTATTCTCCGCAATTCTTTCTGTCGGATGGTATGCAGGTATTGCAAATGCGGCCGAAATCTTATCCCACTTAGTTTCATACTTGCAGAGTAGGTTGTTTGTCTCAAGGCAGGCGGAAAATGCCAACAAAAGAAATTCACGTGTGGATATATCTCGAATTTGCATAATTTCCTTAATCAAGACAGAAAGACTCAACAATTGACGTGCATTGAATAACTGATAGAAGTACCTGTAACCGTGGTTAACTGGTCTTTTGTCACTTTCGCTTGTCTGAATCTGTTCCTTGGGAAATAACAAGGAATCTCTTGTTTTTTCGAATTTCTCTTGAATCTCCTGAAACTTCTTCAAATCAGACTCGCTAGGAGCTTTGAAACCTCTTCCACAGACTAAGCAATCATATTCTATTGCGAACAGCTCTTGATTCAAAGGCTGATTTTGTTCTTTGACCATATCGACGATCATCTGATTTGAACCGCAAGTACACTTGAATTTGCCTTTTAATGTATTCCCAGCACTAGGGTTGACTTGTTTATTGCATTTGGGGCAGAACTGAGTGTCCTGGATATGTGAACTGAATATATTTCCGCAGTATTCACAGTGAAGAACAAAATCGACCTCTCCTTGCGAGGTCTTCCTTTCCAGCACGATATGGTTTTTAAAAAGACTTGATTCTCGTTTGCATGTCAAACACTTTGCCTTGTAATTCCAAAGTGCATAGATTATCTCAGCTTCATGATCATTAGGGCACTCTGTTGAGTAGAATTCTAATATCTCTTTTCCAACTGTTTTCCTGAGTTTTTCGAATTCCTTCCTTATTATGTTAAGTTTCACTGGTTCTACCTCTTTCTTTGTGATAAACCACGAAACAGGGTTGATATCGACGCCGATCACCTTTGATCCTAATCTTAGTGCCTCTACTGTCGTAGTACCTCCTCCCATGAAGGAATCCAGAACCACACTGCCCTTTCCGATCTTTGTTTCGGATTCAAATGCCTCAAGAAATTGATTTGTGGAGGCGGAAGAATCCATAAGTGCTGCAACCAACAAACTGCGGAAAACCGTTCCTAATCGTCTTGCCCACCATTTATGTACCCTGTAAATTGTTTTCCTACCATTAGCTTCATGTTCAGCTAATGAGCTTATTTTTTCGATCGGTAGCTCAAATTCTATCATCCTTCGGTTGCCAATAGACTCTTGCTGACGGCGGTTTGCAAGATCATCGGTCGGTGAGTCTCGATCACTCACTCTTCTTCATTCCTTTTACCGGAGGGGGGACTACCGAGTCTTCCATTAACTCGCCGAAAACTATCACCTTAACAGTTATTCCTTCATATCGTGTCAACCCAGTAATTCGCCCACCAGAAGCAACCTTCACCTCTAGGACTTCTTTTACATTCGTAAACTGAACATTCATAGCAATAGGTAGGTATTGTTACTTACTATTAGACACTTTCTGACCCTTATAACGCATTGTAGATGCATATATAGACACTTTTATGGTCTGGAAATGCGTAGAACAGTTTATTCGTGCACTATAAGCCCCAGATCCTGTTTTGAGGGGGGTTTAGCAAAATACCGACGCTATGAATCATCTCATTCAATACGGTCTGATGTAACTCTTGGTAAGATCCACTCTACTTCTAATTCCACGCTTGAAGTCCGTACGATGGTTAGGGCTGGATATTCGGCTACATAGTACTAAGTAAAATAAAAAATGAAGAAATTGTTAAGCGGGTCGGACTACTCCTGCAATAGTTCTTCTGTCAGCATTTCCTGCAATGCATCGAGGTTTACCTTGAAGGCATCCTCTTCCCCAAGGAGCTTAGCCATGCTTGAGATGTCGTCAACGTCCTTGTCAGCCTTGCTTTTCAGCTTCTCTATCCTTTCAAGCTTGGCACTGTTCTTGACTGCTTTCTTGAGGTTTGCCACTGTATTGTTCAGGTCAGTGAGCTTTTCCTCATACTGGGCCCTTACGCTCTCTATGATGCGGTCCTTCTGCCTGTCAATCCTCCGGGCAATCTCCTCTTCCGCGACGTTGCCTTTTGCAAAGGATTTCTTCAGGCCATCCATTTCACCAAGCCAGTTCTCGAGTGACCTTATGGTGTAATCCATGGTCAGGAAATCCGTATCTTCAGGGATCATCTCACCAACCTCCTTGAAGTCTATAGGCAGATCCGGGTATTTCTGCTTGAGGTCCCTGACAATCAGGTTCCAGTCCTGCCTGAGATTCTTGAAGATAACAATCCTCAATGCGTCGAAGTCTTTCTTCCTGTTCTGGAACTCCTGCTCAAGATCCGGAAGCCTGTTCTTCGGAATGACGTATTTCTTGTCAACCTTGAAGCTCTTCAGCTTCCTGAACGTCGAGTATAGATCCTTCCTGATCCCCTGCAGCTGGTTCCTCTGGTCCTGGCTCAACCTGAACACCTTTGCCATAACCCTGTCTTCGGTGTTTGAAACTGCATCGAAGATTCCCCTGAACTTCAATTCAGTAATCATAAGATCCTTGTAACTCTCGGCTTCGTCCTTTTCCAGTTCTGGGATTTTGAGCTTGACGTCAACCTTCCTTTTCGGCCTTCCCTTGCCTCTTTTCTTGGGAGGCCCACCATCGGCAGTCCCGGAGAGTCCGGAATTTCCTGGAGATGGGTTGTCTCCTGATGAAGTGGTTTCATTTCCATTTTCCGGACTTTCCTCATCTTCAGAATCCTCCTCACGCTCTTTCTGTGCCTTGACAAAGTCCTCCCTGGAGATCTTGATGCTCTCCTGCCTGGGTTCTTCCAGGGACTCGGATTTTGCTTTCTCTTCCTGCTTTTCCATTTCTTCCTGTTGTTCTACCATTTTCACACCCTCATTAAGAAATTGCCGCTGAAACCGGACACTTTCATCACAGGGAAATACTTCTCAAGCTGTGGTGCAGAACTGTTCAGCAATATGGCTTTGAGATCATTCTTCGCGGCCCTCTTTATAACCGATTCGTCCTGGATGTGGTCAATCCCGTCACTCACTATGATGATCTTGTAGTCCTTGTAGTACAGGCTGTCCTCGAGCACCTTGGTAAGGTTGGTGCCATCGTTGGCCTGAAGCTTGAGGCACGCCTTGATGATATCAATCTTGTCAGTGATGGGGTCGTAGACTGAAGACCCAAACGGCTTCATAATGAGATTGCCGCCGTTCTTTTCAAGGTAAAGAGCCATTGCTATGACACAGGCTGCGGCATAGCTGATGTTGGGGACTATCTGGCCGTCAACCTCAAACCTGCCTGAATTCATGCTGCCTGAAACGTCTATGTAGACCAGATAATCGCTCATGCTGGAGAACCTCTGCTTCACCTGAACTTTCTTGTTGATTAGCCTGTTAGCGAACAGCGCAGGGTTCAACATTTCACTGAACTGGATGTCGGGTATCTCCGAAAAAGAAGCCATTCTCTTGTTGCCTATGGGAATCCCCCTCCTTGGTGACGGTTGGGCTCCATTCTTCCCGTCGTCAGTGTTCCCAAGCTTCTTGAGGACTTTCAGAAGTGCAATGATGATCCTGTTGCTCAACGTGGCCCTCAATTCATCGGGATCTCCGAATTTGAGAATGGGGAGGCCGTAATGGGAAAAGCCCAGCGCTACCGTGGCAAGTGCCTCTGCCTCCTGTGCTGCCTGCTGTCCTGCCGCAGCAATTCCCCTCATAACGCTGGCAGTGAGGTTCTTCTGGTTAGGGTTCTGGCTTACCTGAGACAGCTGGTCGAAGAAGAGCTGCAGGTTGAAAGGTTGCTTTCCATTGCCCTGATTCCCCTGCTGTCCTGGCTGCTGGCCGTTCTGTCCCTGCTGACCCTGGTTCTGCGGAGAGGGCTGCTGGAAGTTCTGGTTCGTGTTGGAATATTGCTGCGCAACCCCGACAATCTTGTCAAGGTAGCTCATTGTTGCAAGCTTCGATAGAATCCCGTCGCCAGAGACGTTATCATTCACCCTCCTGTAATCCTCCGTTTCGTGGTACTGCTTCAGGACTTCTGACCAAGCGTTGTTGCTTTTCGGGTTGAATAGAAGACTTTTCCAGTCCTCACTGTGCATTATGTACGAATCGGTTGCAAACTCCCTGCTTATCATTGCAGCATCCACTTCCTTGTTGCGGTATGTGGTGGTGAGTTCGTATGCCGTTGACCTCAGAGCCGGATCGTCGTAATCCTTGATGAATGTCCTTTTCTGTTTAGACTGAAGCATAGGTCACCTTATGCCGTGATCTC